>JAISXZ010000117.1 GCA_031270275.1 Eubacteriales Family XIII. Incertae Sedis bacterium
TTGTGTCCCGGCAAGGCGCCGGGTTCCGCGAATACTTGTAGTATTCAAGGGTTCCGGCAACGCAGCCGGGGCGCGAAAGGGCAAGCCAAATGTGCAGGTTGTTTTTCGACAGTTCCTTAGCGCGCGTTGGGGTATTTTATGTCGTACTGCCTTATCTTCCTGCTTATCGTGGACGCGTTGACGTTCAGAAGGCGCGCCGCCGATCTCAGGTTCGGCGAGATGCCCAGCACCTTTTCGATCAGCCCCTTTTCAAAGCCGCCCACAGCCTTGCCCAGGTCGTACAGGCCGGGGGCGCCGGGGGCGCTGGAGTTCTCGCGGGAGACGTTCAGTATGCCCTTGATGATGTCGTCCGCGACCTCGCCCGTGCCCGAGCTGCATACCACCAGATACTCGATCACGTTCTCCAGCTCCCGCGTGTTGCCGGGCCAGTCGTAGAGCCGCAGAAGGCCGAGCTGCTTGGGGGACAGGGATATGCGGCGGCTGTACTTCTGCCGCGCGCTCTCCAGGAAATGGGCGCACAAAGGCTCGAGGCAGTCCATGTTCTCGCGCAGGGGCGGCAGATGGATGGGGATGACGCTCAGGCGGTAGAATAGGTCCTTCCGAAAGGCCCTTTCCTCTATGCTGCGCTGCAGGTCGCTGTTGGTGGACGCTATGAAGCGCAGGTCCAGCCTTATCGGCCTCGTCCCGCCTATGCGGAGTATCGCCTTGTCCTGGAGCGCGCGGAGCAGCTTCGCCTGCATGTCCGTGGGCATCTCCCCGATCTCGTCGAGCAGCAGGGTCCCGCCGTTCGCCAGCTCGAACAGGCCTTTCTTGCCCCTCGCGCTGGCACCCGAAAACGCGCCCTTTTCGTAGCCGAACAGCTCCGATTCGAGCAGGCTGGCGGGTATGGACGCGCAGTTCACCTTGACGTAGGGCCTCCCCTTCCTCCTGCTTCTCATGTATATCTCGTCCGCCACGACCTCCTTGCCGACGCCGGATTCCCCGGTTATGAGCACGGTGGCGTCCGTTTGGGCGGCGCGCTCGATTATCGGGCAGATCTCCGCGAGGTATCTGGCGGAGCCTATCAGCTTGCGGGGCGGCAGCGCGTCGTCGTCGTGCCTCTCGTGGATGCGCACGGGCATGCCGGCCCTGATCGCCTCGAACTCGGACAGGAATACCTCGAAGTCCTCGACAAGGGCCTTGAGCGTGCGTATCGGGCGGCTCGTCACGACCACCTGGGCCAGGCTGCCGCCCTCGTCGAAGATGGGGACGCCGACCGCGTAGCCCACCTGCGGCGGCGAGGCCTTGTAGACCGTGGAAAGGCGGAAGACCTTCTTCCTTTCCGCTATGACGTCGAGGGTGGCGCCGCCCGTGAACAGCTTGCCCTCCTTGACGATGTCGGAGACGTTCCTGCCTATGATCTCGGCCGCCGATATGCCCGTGTTCGTCTCGTAGGCGGGGTTTACGTACAGGGTGTTCCCCTTGCTGTCGGCAATGAAGATGCTGTCGTCTATGGCGTCCACGACCTCCTTGAAGTCGATGCCCTTGTGTATGAAGCAGCCGAGGTCCGCGTCGGCCTCCTGGATCAGCCCGGCGCAGGGGTGCTCGGCCAGCAGCTTTGCGGCCGCCTTTAGTTTTTCGCGGACTTTTGAGACTGCGACAACCTGATCCATAAAACCCCCTGATGTGGGCGCCCAGCGGACACGCCATTTTTGCCCATGCCGGAACCCGGCTTCGGATTTCGGCTCCTCACGTACCAGCAGTACGCTCCGGGGCCAAAATCCGCCCCAGAACCCGGCCTGAACAAAACTGGCGCGCCCGCTGGGCGCCTCCGATTTGAAGCCTTGGACGGACACGCCATTTTTACCCACTTGCGCCCCGCGCTACCTAATTGTAGCATGTTTCACGCGCTGTTGCAATACTGCAATAAAATTGCGCCGCCGCAACAGATTTCCCGCGCCGCCGGAAAAGCCCCGGCCATGCGCGTTGAAATACGGGGGTTTCCAGCTACAGGGCATATTGGCATTAAATTTGCTTATTAAAATCTTCTGTACGATTTGTCTTTTGCGTGGTATCATTGGTACTATAATGCGGCATTCGCCGCGCGGCCCGTGCCACAGCGACCAGATGAATGGAGGGGACAATGGGAAAAACAAAGCTTGTAGATCTATCGCATCCGTTTGGGCAGGGGGGGCCGCTCTGGCCTTCCGCGGACAGGGATTTCACGATTGAGCGCGTCAACTACATGCCCCGCCACTACAGGCTTTTGCAGACCTTCAACAACTTCCACATGCACAACAGCACGCACGCGGACTCTCCGTCCCACGTCATCCCGGAATCGCCCTACACGCACGAGCTCCCGCTCGAGAACTACTACGGCGACGCCGTCGTCGTCAGCATCCCCAAGGGCAAGTGGGAGCTGATCACCCCCGACGAGCTCGAGGCCGCGCGGCCCGAGATAAGGGAGGGCGACATAGTCATCATAAACACGGGCACCCACAAAAGATGGGGCGAGAACGACGACTATTTCATGTACAGCCCCGGACTGAGCATAGACGCGGCCAGATGGCTCGTGGACAGGAAGGTGAAGGGCATGGGCATAGACTGCCAGGCCATAGACCACCCCTGCTACACCTACATGATAGACCACGGCCCCGGCCCCTTCGTGCCGAGGCTCATCGAGGAATACCGGCAGATGTACGGGCATCCGCCCATCGAGGACTTCGCGGAATGGGAGCCGGTGCACGACATGCTCCTGCGCAACAACGTCATGGGCTTCGAGAACGTGGGCGGGGACATCGAGATGGTCACGGGCAAGCGCTGCGTGATCGCGGCCTTCCCCCTCAGGTGGTGGAAGGGCGACGGCTCCATCGTCAGGATGGTGGCCTTCATAGACGAGGGCGAGATAAACCCCGGGATCGCCCCCCGCGAGTACAAGTGGGGCGTCTACTGATCGCAGATACTCGGCTGGCGCAGGGCGCCGGGCGCGGCGGTTTTTGCTGAAGCGGGTGGATATTGCTCCACCGATTAAATGTTGCGCTGAATTGGCGAGATAGTTTGGCGGCTTGCGAGGCGCAAAACGCAGGCGAACCCGTAGGTTCGGCGAGGCTTTGCAACAAAGCAAGGCGTCAAAATAGCCGCCAAGACGCGCAATGTTTAGTCGATGGAGCAATAGGAGCGGGATGATAAAGAATATCGCCATACTGGGCGCCGGGCTTATGGGCGTCGGCCTCGCCCAGGTCTTTGCCGCGAACGAGGGCGCGAAGGTCGTGCTCAGGTCCAGGAAGCTGCGCGACGACCCCTACGCCCCGATAGTGAAGAACCTCGACATATTCGTCGAGAACGGGCTGCTTACGGAATCCGGCAAGGCCGCGCTGCTGGGCAGGATATCCTTCACCGAGAGCATGGCCGAGGCCGTGGGCGACGCGGACTTCATAATAGAGTGCCTGCCCGAGGACATGGCCATAAAGCAGGACACGTTCAGGGACATCGAGGCCCTGACCCGCGACGACGCCATATACGCGACGAACACGTCGGTCATGAGCGTAACGGAGATCGCCTCCAAGTGCCGGAGGAAGGACAGGATCGTGGGCGCGCACTTCTGGAACCCGCCCTTCCTGATCCCGCTCGTGGAGGTCGTGCAGACGGAGGACGCGAGCGACGAGGCGGTCGAGGCCTGCATGGAGCTGCTTCGCGGCGTGGGCAAGAAGCCCGTCAAGTGCCGCAGGGACGTGCCCGGCTTCATCGCGAACAGGCTGCAGCACGCCATAATGCGCGAGGCCCTTTCCATGGTGGAGAACGGCATAGCCGACCCCGACACCATAGACGAGGCCCTGCGCTACGGCCCCGGACTCAGATGGCCGCATGTCGGCGCGATAGAGATCGCCGAGATGGCCGGCCTGGACCTCACGCTGAACATACACAGGTACATATTCAGGCATCTGGAAAGCTCCCCCGAGCCGTCGCCGCTGCTGGCCGAGCTTGTCGGGAAGGGCGACATAGGCTTCAAGTCGGGCAAGGGCTACCGGGTCTGGACGCCCGAGCGGATAGAGGCCTCGAACAGGGGGCTTAGGGAGTACCTCATAAAGGCCACACGGGATTTGGAATAGCGCCTCCATTGCCGAGGCCGGGGATGCCGCATGGACAGACGATCAAAAGAGGCCGTGATGGAGGCCCTGGGATACGGCGGGGACGTGGTGCGGGTGCCTCTCACCGAGGAGACCCGGCGCGGGCTGGCCGCCGTGTTCAGCCCCGGCTTCATGAGGGAATACACGAAATGCGGGTCCTTCGAGGAATTCATGTTTTCAAGCGCCGTGTTCGTGAACTGGGATTCGGCGCTGCTGGTCTACTCAAAAAGGCAGTTTGACGCCTTCGTCGCGGAGACGACGTCATTCGGCACGTGGCAGGAGATGATGGAGAAAGGCAGGGAGGTGTATCTGGGAGGGTCATGACCTAGGACCGAAAGCTTGCGATGGGGCTGTTGGCAGCGGCCCTGAAAGAGAGGAGTGACCGATTTGGGCAGGATTGTGCGCAGGACCAACAGCACCACCGGCGGGCCTGTCTTCGTTGACGTTGACGTCGATGAAAACAGGATCGTCAGGGTCTACCCTATGGATCTCACGGAAGACGACCCCGAGTCGTGGGAGATCGAGGCGAGAGGCAGGAGGTTCTCGCCCCCGCGTAAGACGACCTACAACGTGTTCACGGCAGGCTACAAGTCCATGGTGCATACCGACAGACGCGTGCTTTATCCCCTAAAGCGCATCGGCTTCGACCCGAACGGCGAGCGCGGCGAGCTGAAGCGCGGCGAGCCGGCGCCCGGCGGCGATCCGAAGTACCCTGGGTATGAAAGGATCGGCTGGGACGAGGCCCTGGACATCGTCTCCAGCGAGATGATACGCGTGAAGCGCGAGCACGGGCCCGGCGGCATAGTGGCGGAACCCAGCTCCCATCACCTCTGGGGCAACGTGGGCTACAGGCACAGCACGCTTTTCAGGTTCATGAACCTCGCGGGCATAGCCTACGCGGACCACAACCCGGACAGCTGGGAGGGCTGGTACTGGGGCGGCATCCATTCCTGGGGCTTCTCCGGCACCCTAGGCAACCCGGAGCAGTGGGACCTCCTGGAGGACTGTCTCCAGAACTGCGAGATGATGGTGTTCTGGGCCGCAGACCCGGACGCCACGACCGGCACCTACGGGGGCTTCGAGAGCCACATCCGCCGCATATGGATGCGCGAGCTCGGCATAAAGATGGTCTTCATCGATCCCTATTTCAACCACACGGCCACGCTGTTCTCCGACAAGTGGCTCTCGCCGCAGCTCGGCACGGACGCGGCCCTGGCGGCGGCGATAATATACGTGTGGCTGCAGGACGGCAGCTACGACCATGAGTTCGTGAGGACCAAGGTCAGCGGCGTCGAGGAATTCTCCGCCTACATAAGGGGCGAGAGCGACGGCCAGCCCAAGAGCCCCGAATGGGCCGAGACGGAGACGAGGATACCCGCCCACGACATAAGGGCCCTCGCGAAGGAATGGGCGAAGCGCAAGACCATGCTGGCCGCGGGCGGCATAGGCGGCTTCGGCGGCGCCTGCCGGGGGGCCATAGGCATGGAATGGGCGCGCATGATGATAGCCCTGATGGCCTTCCAGGGCATAGGCAGGCCCGGCGTCAACATATACAGCACGACCCAGGGCGTCCCCACCGATCCCGACTTCTTTTTCCCCGGCTATGGCGAGGGCGGCATATCCGGCGACTCCGACAATTCCGCCACCGGCTACAGGCTCGCCTACAAGATGTTCGACGGCGTGAACAGCCGGCCGGCCGGCACAAACATCAACGTGGCCGCGGGCACGCACATCCCGCGCCTGCGCATACCCGAGTGCATACTCGACGGCGAGTTCGGCCCCTGGAGGGGCAAGGGCTTCGCCGGCAACTCCATAGAGCAGCAGTTCCATCAGTACAAGTATCCCGCCGACGGCTATTCGAGGATCCAGCTGTACTACAAGTACGGCGGCTCCCAGATCGGCACCATGGGCCATACCAACCGCTACGCCAAGATGTACCGCACGAAGAACCTCCCCATGGTCGTCAGCCAGTCGATATGGTTCGAGGGGGAGGTGCCCTTTGCGGACATCATACTGCCCGCCTGCACGAACTTCGAGCGCTGGGACATATCGGAATGGGCGCACAGCGGCGGCTACGGCGCCGGCACGGAGACCCTGGCCAACCACCGCGTCATAACGCTCCAGCAGAAGTGCATAGAGCCGCTGGGCGAGTCGAAGTCCGACTACGAGATATTCCGCGCGCTGGCCGGGCGCCTGGGCATAGAGGGCGCATTCTCCGAGGGCAAGGACGACATAGACTGGGTAAAACAGTATTTCCACGCCACGGACCTGCCCAAGCTCACGACCTGGGAGGATTTCCTCGAAAGGGGCTACCTGATCGTGCCTGTCAACAAGGAGCGCAGGAAGACGCCCGCCTTCCGCTGGTTCTACGAGGGGCGCGAGATGGACACGCCCGCCGTGGCGCGCTTCCGGCCCTCGGACCAGGTGGCGGGCAAGGGCCTGCAGACGATGACGGGCAAGATAGAGCTGGTGTCCAGCTCCCTTAAGCGCTTCTACGAGACCTCGGGCGAGGTTGACGAGCAGAGGCCGATCATGACGCAGTATCTGCACTCCTGGGAGGGGCACCACACGAAGGGGCTTTTCGACAGATACCCGCTTGCCGTGGTGGCGCCGCACCCGCGCCACAGCTTCCACACCATGGGCGACGGCAAGGACTCGTTCATGAACGACATAAAGGATCACCGCATGCGCATAGACGGGCATTTCTACTGGGTCATACGCATGAACACGGGCGACGCGGAGGCGAGGGGCATAGGGCAGGACGATTTGGTGAAGGCGTACAACGACCGGGGCGAGGTCATACTCGCGGCGCAGATCACCGAGCGCGTGCCTGCCGGCACGGTGCACTGCTACATGGCAAGCGCGGAGTACCAGCCGCTGGGCAAGCCGGGCGAGTCCCCGGACAGGGGGGGCTGCATCAACATCCTGAGCCCTGGGCGCTTCATGAGCAAGACGGCGCACGGCATGGCTACGGCGCACTTCCTCGTCGAGATCGAGAAATGGGACGGGACGGCCGTATGAGGGAGGTGCTTTTGCATTGGCATACAAGGCTGTAGTGGCAATAGCCAAGGAGCCGGGCGTAGACGAGATGGTGGAGCGCGCCTTCGATCTGCTTGGGGGCGCGGAGAGCCTGATAAGGAAGGGCTCCACCGTGGTGCTGAAGCCCAACGCCGGGCATCTTGGCAAGCCGGGCACCAGCGTAAACACGGGCGCGGAGCTGGTGGGCTCGGTGGCGCGGGCGGTCAGGGCCGCGGGCGCCAAGAGGGTCATAGTCGCCGAGGCCGCCGCCATAGGCTGCGACACGATGGCCTGCCTCGAGGACTCCGGCATAGCCGAGGCGGCGCGGCAGGCGGGCGTGGACGAGATAATCGACATCAAGTCGGACAAGGACCTTCTGACCATACCCATCCGCGACGCGCGCTCGGACCTCGTGTCGGTAAAGCTGCCGCGCTTCCTCATAGAGGCGGAGCACATAATCAACATGCCCGTGTTCAAGTCGCACGCGAGCATGGTCTTCTCCTGCGCGCTTAAGAACATAAAGGGCGTGGTCCAGGACAAGATACACTACGACATGCACAGGACGAACCTCGCCATGGCGATGATGGACATCTGGTCCGTCGTCAGGGCGGACCTGAACATAGCGGACCTGATATGGCCGGCGGAGGGCTTCGGCCCACATTCGCCTGTCCCCATGGACTTCGGCTGCGTGCTCGCGAGCAGGGATCCCGTGGCCCTGGACGCCGTTGCCTGCCATTGCGTGGGCCTCGACATGGACAGGGTGTCGTACTTCGGGAACGCGCGCGAGCGCGGCATAGGCTGCGCCGACATAGAGGACATAGAGGTCAGGGGCAGGAGCATAGAGGAGGTCTACCAGAAGATGTGGCTGCCCTACCTCGACGGCTTCGACACATGGCCGGAGTACGAGTTCCACACGGAAAACTCGTGCAGCAGCTGCCAGTCTTTGGTCGCCTTCACCATGGAGAAGCTTAAGGCCCTGGGCGAGTACGGCAAAAACACCGACGCGGTGATCTGCCTGGGCGCCAAGGACGAGCTGCCCGACGTGGCGAAGGAGAGGCTTATACTCTGCGGCAACTGCCTAAGGAAGCACCGCGCCAAGGGCGTCGCCGTCCACGGCTGCCCGCCCTCCGAGCCGCATGTGGCCTGGGCCATAATCGACAGGGAGGACCAGACGGACATAGGGCCCGGCTTCCGCGAGCGCATGCATTCGGAGGAGGAGCCCTGGAACAGGTTCATAGAGGGGATAGTGGCGCAGAAACGGGCCGAGAGATAGCTGAAGCGAGAGGTGCGCAGCGATGAAGTACAGACATATGTTTGAGCCCATACAGATAGGCGGGACGCTGTTCCGAAACCGCGTCTTCGCCTCGCCCACGGGGCACCACGAGATGACGCCCGACTGCTTCCCCGACGTCGAGGTCGTCTCGTACTACGAGCAGAAGGCCAAGGGCGGCGCCGCGTCCGTGGGCGTGGGCGACTGCATCGTCCACTCGCGGACGGGCCAGTCGCACACGAAGCAGATACATATCGACGATCCCCTGGTGCTGCCGTCGCTGACGGCCGTGGCCGCCGCCATATCGCGGCACGGCGCCGTGGCCGCCGCGGAGCTTTCGCACGGCGGCAAGTTCTCGCACGTCCTGACGAAGGTCGGCGGGAAGATAGAGTCCCCGCCCTTCCTTAAGGACGGCTCCGGCATAACCTACGGGCCGGTGGAGGAGATCGGCCCCCTCGGCAACCACGTGCTCGAGATGCCGGAGAGCGTCATACTGGAGATAATAGACGCCTTCGGCAGGGCCGCCGCCTTCGCCAAGCACTGCGGCTTCGGCATGGTCACGATACACGGCGGCCACGGCTGGCTGCTGGCCCAGTTCATGTCCGAGGCGACGAACACCCGCAGGGACAGATGGGGGGGCAGCTTCGAGAACAGGATGAGGCTGACGCTCGCGGTGGTGGACAGCGTCCGCAGGGCGGTCGGCCCCGGCTTCCCCGTGGAGTTCCGCCTGAGCGGCGACGAGGCCTTCGAGGGCGGCTACCACATAGACTTCGGCGTGGAGATGGCGAAACAGCTCGACGGCAAGGTGGACATGATCCATGTCTCGACGGGCAACCATGAGGTGGCCGAGACCTTCATAGTCACGCATCCGAACATGTTCCTGCCGGAGGGCTGCAACGTAAAGTACGCCGCCGAGATAAAGAAGCACGTAAAGACGCCGGTCGCGACGGTCGGCGCGCTGGCGGACCCGGAGTACATGGAGGAGATCATAGCCTCCGGCCAGGCCGACGTGGTGCAGATCGCCAGGGAGCTTCTGGTGGATCCCGACTTCGTGAACAAGGTGCGCACGGGCAGGGAGGACGACGCACACCGCTGCCTGCGCTGCGAGACCTGTTTTTCCAACGCGTTCAGCAACAGATACCACCGCTGCGCCATAAACCCGAGGATCGGGACCTACAGCGACAGCAAGTTCGAGACGCCGCCCGCGAGGAAGGGCCGCCTGCTGGTCGTTGGCGGGGGCGTCGCGGGGATGCAGGCCGCGCTTACGGCGGCCGAGCGCGGGCACGAGGTCATCCTGTGCGAGAAGGAGGACAGGCTCGGCGGCGTCCTGAACTGCGAGCGGGGCGTGCCCTTCAAGGCCAGGCTCGCGGGCTATCTGGACCGCCAGGCGCGCAAGGTGGGCCGCGCGGCCATCGACCTTAGGCTCGGCGTGGAGGTCGGCGCCGACTATGCCGAGGCCCTGCGCCCCGACGCGATAATAGTGGCCGCGGGCGCGTCCTCCGTCGTCCCGCCCATACCGGGCATAGACGGCCCGAACGTAAGGGGGGCGATAGAGGTCTACCAAAACCCGGAGATCGCGGGCGGCAGGGTGGTAATCATAGGCGCCGGCCTCGTGGGCCTGGAGCTTGCCATACATCTGGGCGGCGAGGGCCGCGACGTCACCGTGGTGGAGATGGCGGACGAGACTAACGACGGCGGCAACACCATACACGCCATAGCCGTCAACCAGCAGCTCAGGCTTCTGGGCATACCGGTCGAGCTGTCCACGAGGGCCGTCGAGATCGGCGCCGAGGGGCTTGTCGGCGAGAGCGCGGCGGGCGGGCGCAGGCTGTTCCCCGCCGACACGGTGATCTACGCGGCGGGGCGGCGCCCGCTGTGGGAGCTTGCGCGAGAGCTTAGGTTCTGCGCGCCCCAGGTGGAGTTCGTAGGCGACTGCCGCGCGCCGCGCGTGATCGCCGACGCCACGCGCGAGGCTTACTGGGTGGCGCGGGACATAGGGGCGTTCTAAAAACTGACGCGGCGTGTGAGTAGTCTCGATTGGAGTAGATGAGTAACCCTAGGTGATTGCTTATGAACAGATATTATCCGAATCTGGGGAGCCCCATCAGGATAGGCGGCCTGACCTTCAAGAACAGGATCGTCAACTCGCCCATGGCCCCGCCCGACTTCGGCCCCGACAGCGCGCTGACGCGCTACAACATGGCCTACTACGATCTGCGGGCCAGGGGCGGCGTCGCGCTCGTGACCATAAGCGAGGGCATCGTCCACATGGCGACGGGCCGCTCGCACACGAAGCAGCTGGCGCTCGACAACCCGCTGACGATACCCTCGCTGGCGGACACGGCCCAGATCATACACAACCATGGCTGCTACGCGTCCATAGAGCTTTCGCACGGCGGCAAGTACGCCGGCTCGCGCACGCAGGACCCCACGGGCAAGGGGATTAGGCGCTACGGCCCCATCAGCGAGACCCTGGCCGACGGCGCCGTGATCCACGAGATGCCCGAGGAGCTGATATACGAGATAGCCGAGAGCTTCGGCGCCGCGGCCGCCGTCGCCAAGCACGCGGGCTTCGACATGGTGATGATACACGCGGCCCACGGCTGGCTTCTGCACCAGTTCATGTCGCCCGCGACGAACACGCGCGGGGACAGATGGGGCGGCGCCTCCCACGAGGACCGCATGCGCTTCACCCTGCTCGTCATACAGAAGATCCGCGAGGCCGTCGGCCCGTCCTTCCCCATAGAGTTCCGGATGAGCGGGGCGGAGTACATAGAGGGCGGCTACGGCGTTGAGGGCGGCGCCGAGATAGCAAAGTCGGTGGACGGCAAGGTGGACCTGATACACGTGTCCGCCGGCGTGCACGAGAACCACGACGCCTTTGTCATAACGCACCCGTCCATGTTCGTGCCGCACGGCAGCAACGTGCACCTCGCCGCCGAGATAAAGAGGCACGTGAAGACGCCCGTGGCGACGGTCGGCGGCCTGAACGACCCCGACCACATGGAGGACATCATCGCGTCCGGCCAGGCCGACATAGTGGAGATAGCGCGGCAGCTGCTCGCCGATCCCTACTTCCCGCAGAAGGCCCTGACGGGGCGCAAGAGCGACATCACCAAATGCTGCCGCTGCTTCACCTGCTTCGACAGGCTGCTGACGACGCGGGTCTCAAGATGCGCCCTCAACCCCGTCATCGGCAGGGAATACGACCACCAGTTCGCGTTCCGCCCGACGGAGAGAAAGCGGGTGGTCGTCGCCGGCGGCGGCCCCGGCGGCATGGCGGCGGCCCTGTCGGCGAGGGCGAGGGGCCACGAGGTCGTCCTGTTCGAGAAGAAGGACAGGCTCGGCGGGCAGCTTTTGAGCGAGGAGTTCCTGCCCTTCAAGGCGGATCTGTTCGCCTATGCCGTCCAGCAGGCGCGCCGCGTCGCGGAAAGCGGGGTCGATCTGCGCCTGGGGACGGAGCTTGGCCCGGAGCTTCTGGAGAGCCTCGCGCCCGACGCCCTCGTCATCGCGGTGGGCGCGCTGCCGATCATCCCCGCCATACCGGGGATCGGCGGCGGCAATGTCGTGGGGCTTGACGCCCTGCACGCGAACCCGCCTGCGGTCGGCCGCAGGGTCGCGATAATAGGCGGCGGGCTTGTCGGCACGGAGGCGGCGGTCTACCTCGACGGCCTGGGGCGCGAGGTCTCCGTCGTCGAGATGCGCGGCGGCTACGCGCTGGACGCCGCCGAAATGCACAAGACGGGCCTGGAGCTTGAACTGCGAAAGGGCCGCGTGGACATGCGCCTGAACACGAAGGCCAGGGCCGTGGCGGCCGAGGGGCTTCTGTGCGAGGGGCCGGACGGCGCGGAGTTTCTGATAGAGGCGGACACCGTTTTGGTGGCCGCGGGCATGAGGCCCGACATGGAGACGGTCGAGGCGCTGCGCTACGGCGCCCCGCTGGCCTTCTGCGTGGGCGACTGCTTCAGGACAGGCAAGGTGGTAGACGCCGTCTACGGCGGCTACTACGGCGCGCTGGACATCTGATCGCCCAGGAGACAAATGCTACCGTTGCTACTGTTTACCTACTTAAATCGAGACTGCTCACACGCTGCGTCAGTTTTGTCCAGATCGGGTTCTGGGGGCGATTTTGGCTCCCGGAGCGTACTAGAAGCTACGTGAGGAAGCCAATAATCGCAGCCAGGTTCCGAGATGGGCAAAAATGGCGTGGCGGGTG
>JAISXZ010000119.1 GCA_031270275.1 Eubacteriales Family XIII. Incertae Sedis bacterium
ATTGGCTTCCTCACGTACCAGGCAGTACGCTCCGGGAGCCAAAATCGCCCCCAGAACCCGATCTGAACAAAACTGACGCGGCGGGTGAGTAGTTTCGATTTAAGTAGGTGAGTAGTAACTGCGCTCATACGGAGATCTTGTCCAGCACCCCGTTCATGGCCGCTATGGCGAGCCCGTAATTGGTCATGGGCAGGCCCGCCGCCCTGGCCTTCTCGATCCTGGAAAGCACGTACTTGCGGTTGAACATGCAGGCGCCGCAATGGATCGCAAGGTCGAAGCCGCCCAGCTCCTCCGGCCATTTCGCGCCGCTCACCACCGTGACGTCTATGTCCCCGCCCGTTTTCGCGCGCAGCATGCGCGGCAGCTGCTCCCGGCCTATGTCCTCGCGCAGCGGCGCGTGCGTGCAGGCCTCGGCTATAAGCACCCTCGCCCCAGGCCCCAGATCGTCTATGGCCCTCGCGCCCTCGAGGAAATACGATATGTCCCCCTTGTACGCGGCAAACAGGACGGAAAACGAGGTCAGTCTGCTCTCGGCGGGCTTTTTTTCGTATACCGCCCTGAAAACCTGCGAATCCGTGATTATCAGCGCGGGGGGCGCCGGCCACGACGCCAGCCCCTCGTCCAGCCTGTCGGCGGTCACGGACAGCACGATGCACTTCCTGTCCAAAAGCTCGCGCAGCGTCTGGACCTGCGGAAGTATGAGGCGGCCCTTGGGCGCCTGCGTGTCCTGGGGCATGACGAGCAGCACCCTGTCGCCGTCGCGCACGAGCCCGCCCGTTATCGATCCGGCCTCGTAATCCTCGGGAAGGGCCTCGATAAGGCGCTCGCGTATGCGCCCGATCCCCTGCCCCGTCCTGGCGCTGACCTGGAGCGGGCTTGCGCCCCATTCGCCCTCCAGGGCGCGGGCGATCCGGGCGAGAAAGCCGGCGTCCGCCGTGTCCGCCTTGTTTATGAGCGTTATCACGGGCAGCCCCCTCCTTCGCAGCTCCGAAAGGTACTCCCCCTCCTTTGCCAGAAAGCCCTGCGCGGGCGCGCCGGTTCCCGGCGCGCCCGCGCAGGGCTCCGCGTCTATCACGAGCATGGCGATGTCGGTCTTGTCCATCGCGTCGCGCGTCTTCGCGACCCGCAGCGCGCCCAGCGCGCCCTCGTCGTCGAGGCCGGCCGTGTCTATGAACACCACGGGGCCTATCCCGTGCAGCTCCATGGACTTGTAGACCGGGTCCGCCGTGGTCCCCGCGATATCGGAGACTATGGCGACGGGCTGGCCCGTTATCGCGTTTATCAGCGAGGATTTCCCGCTGTTCCTCCGCCCGAAAAGCCCTATATGGAGCCTGCTCGCGCGCGGCGTGCTGTTGAGGCTGTCCATTCCTGCCCTCCTTTTCCGCCCTGCTGCCCGAAGCCCGCGTAGTCCCCCCTGTCGCACAGCAGCCTGCAGCCTATCGTCGCCATGCGCAGGGAGAGGCAGCCGCGGCATTCGGCCGCCTCCTCCCCGACGCATATCTTGTTGTCGTAAAGCGCGTATTTCCTGCGGTGCTCGGGCGGCGAAAGGTTGGGCATAAGCACGTTCGCGCCGGCCATGACGCCGCGCTCCCTGCCGTCCGGCGCCGCCGTGCCGAGCGCGGTGGTCGCGGGTATCAGCAGCCAGGGGTCCATCAGCCGCAGCACGGCTATGACGGCCAGGGTCAGCTCCACGCCGCCCGCCGGCATGTCCCTGTAGCGCGTGTCCGCGTGCGGTATGAACGGCCCGACGCCCACCATATGGGGGCGAAGCCCCTCTATGAACTTCAGATCCTCCACGATGTCGTCGAGGGTCTGGAAGGGCGAGCCGACCATAAAGCCCGCCCCGGTCTGGTAGCCTATGTCCTTCAGGTCGAACAGGCAGCGCTTCCTGTTCGCGAGCGTCTGGCCGCGCGGGTGCAGCATGGCGTAATGCCTTTCCCCCGCCGTCTCATGGCGCAGCAGATAGCGGTCCGCCCCGGCCTCGAACCATCGCTCATACGAGCCCCTGTCGGCCTCGCCCAGCGACAGGCTTATGGCGCAGTCCCCGTAGGCCCCGCGTACCCTGCGGACGAGCGCCTCCACGCGCGCCGCGCCGTAGAGGGGATCCTCGCCGCCCTGTATCACGAACGTGCGGAAGCCCAGCGCGTAGCCCCTCTCGCAGCAGGCCAGTATCTCGTCCTCGTCGAGGCGGTAGCGGACAGCCCTGCCGTTGCCCCGCCGTATGCCGCAGTAGTAGCAGTCATTTTTGCAGTGGTTCGTGAATTCTATGAGGCCGCGCACGAACAGGCCGTCGCCGAAGATCCGCAGGCGGGCGCGGTTTGCCGCGGAAAACAGGCGCTCCCTGTCCCCCGCGTCCGTGCCGCCCAGCAGGGCCTTCAGCTCCGTCCTGCCCAGCGTCCTGTTTTTTTCCAGCTTCTCCACAAGATCGCGCATGTAGTCGGCAGCAGGCCGCCAGCGGCGGAAAACCCCAGGGCTTTCCGCTATCTGTGCGGCATTTCCCAAAGCCCGTGCTCGTAATGCAGCAGCTCGTGAGCCCTGTGCGAGAGGGGCTTGCCAAGATAGTCGTCGTATAGCCTTATTATCGAGGGGTTTTCGTGCGAGTAGCGCATCGCCGAGCCTTCGTCCAGGGCGAACAGCCTTTCCCCGCGCTCCGCGGCCAGCTTTTTGCCCATCACCCGCTTTATGGGCTGGCCGCCGCCCCCCGCGCAGCCGCCGGGACAGGCCATGACCTCCACGAAGTCGTACTCGGCCTCCCCCGCCCTTATGGCGTCGAGCATGCGCCCGGCGTTCGCCAGGCCGCTGACGACCGCCACCCTGACCTTCGTCCCGGCCACGGAAAACTCGGCGCTTTTCCAGCCGTCCATGCCCCTTACCTCGCGGAAGGCATCCGCCTGCGGCGGCTTCCCGCCCGTCACGACGCAGTAGACCGTGCGCAGGGCGGCCTCCATGACCCCTCCCGTCGCGCCGAATATGACGCCCGCGCCCGTGGCCTCGCCGAGAGGCATGTCGAAGGCCTCGTCCTCAAGCTGCGCCATGTTCACGTGATCGGCCCGTATCAGGCGGGCAAACTCCCTCGTCGTCAGCACGGCGTCCACGTCCGGGCCCGCCCCCGCGCTGTCCATGCCCGGCAGGGCGCGCTCGTGCTTCTTCGCCACGCAGGGCATTATCGAGAGCACGAACATCTTGCCGGGATCGAGGCCCCTCAGCTCCGCGAAATAGCTCTTGGCTATGGCGCCGAACATCTGCTGCGGCGACTTGGCGCTCGAAAGGAATGGCGCCATGTCCGGGTATCTGGCCTTGACGAAGCGCACCCAGCCGGGGCAGCAGGAGGTGAACATGGGGTACTTCATCCTGCTTTCGGCATGAAGCACGCGCTCCAGAAACTCCATGCCCTCCTCCATTATCGTCAGGTCGGCCCCGAAATCCGTGTCGAACACGTAATCGAAGCCTATCCGCCTCAGCGCGGCCACCATCCTCCCCGGCGTCGCTTCCTCGGGGCCAAGCCCAAGGCTGTCCGCCCAGGCGCTGCGCACGGCCGGCGCGATCTGGGCCACCGTCGTCGTCCCAGGGTCGGCCAGGGCCGCGTAGACCTCCTCAGTGTCGTCGCGGGCGCTGAGCGCGCCCGTCGGGCAGTGAGTGACGCATTGCCCGCAGATGGCGCAGGGGCTCTCGTGTATCCTGTGGTTGCGGCTGACGTCCACGTCTATGTGCGAGCCGAAATTCACGAGGTCCCACACGTGCAGCCCCTGTATGTTGTCGCAGACCTGGATGCAGCGCAGGCACTGGACGCAGCGGCTTACGTCGCGGGAAAGGGGGAAGCCCCCGTCCCATTCCGTATGCACGGTCTCGTTTCTGTACACGCTCCTGAAAAGCCCCAGGCTGTTCGCTATCTCCTGGAGGCCGCAGTTGCCGCTGCGCACGCATGTCAGGCATTTGCAGTCGTGGCGGGAGAGCAGCAGCTCCACGTTAACCTTCCTCGTGCTGCGGACGCGCGGGCTGTTCGTCAGCACGGACATGCCCTCGCAGACGGGGGTGTTGCACGCGGCGGCCAGCCTGTCCATGCCCTCCACCTCGACGACGCAGACGCGGCAGGCGCCTATCTCGTTCAGCCCCTCAAGATAGCATATCGTCGGTATGTCTATGCCAAGGCCGTGCGCGGCCTGCAGTATGGTGGCGCCCTCCGGCGCCTCCGTGCCCCGTCCGTCTATCCTGAGCCTCACCACTGCGAAACCCTCCCCCCTTTGAAGGCGCCATAGCCGAATTTGTCGCAGCGCAGGCAGCGCCCCGCCTCCTGCTTCGCCTCCTGCGCGCTCATGCCGAGCTCCATCAGGTCGAAATCGCCCCTGCGCACGGACGAGCCGCGCTCCCGCATGTTCACCCGGCCCCAGCTCCGCTTGTTCGCGGGCCGGGCCTCGGGCACCTTCACGTCGGGCGCGATCTTGTGGTCAAAGCCCAGGTAGCGGTCTATGTTGGCCGCGGCGACCTTGCCGGCCTCTATGGCCTTTATGACGGTCGCCGGCCCCGTGGCGCAGTCGCCGCCGGCGAACACGCCCTCCATCGCCTCGGCGCTGCCGTCCGAAATCACCTCGACGCTGCCGTTGGGCAGCACCTGGAGGACGTTCCTGTCCGCCTTTATGCCCGACTGTATGAAATGCTCCGACTCTATGTTCTGGCCTATCGCCAGTATGAGAAGGTCGCAGGGAAGGCGCAGCGCGGGCTTGTCGGCCTCCATCGGCCTCGGGCGGCCCCGCTCGACGGGGCCTATGATCTGCGGCTGCACCCATAGGGCGCTTATCCCGTCCTGCCCGTCGCCCTCTATGCGCAGCGGCGCCTGCAGCGTAAGAAGCTCGCAGCCCTCCGCGACGGCGCCCTCGACCTCCTCCTGCAGCGCCGTCATGTCCTCCCTGCGGCGCCTGTAGGCGATGGTCACGTTTTTCGCCCCGAGGCGCACGGACGATCTGGCCACGTCCATGGCCACGTTGCCGCCGCCCACGACGATGACCCTCTTGCCCGAAAAGTCCGGCGTCCTGCCGACGCCCATGCCGCGCAGCATATGTACGGCCGATATGACGCCCCTCATGTCCTCGCCGTCGAGCCCGAGCTTCTTCTCCGTGTGCGCGCCTATCGCCACGAAGCAGCTGTCGAAGCCGGAGGCGCGCAGATCCGCAAGCGATATGTCCACGCCCACGTCCGTGCGCAGCTCCACGCTGACGCTGCCCGTGGACAGTATGGCGTCTATGTCCCATTGCAGCGTCTCACGGGGCAGGCGGTAGCTCGGTATGCCGTAGCGCAGCATGCCGCCGAGGAAGCGGCGCTTCTCGAATATGCTGACCTCATGCCCCATCAGCGCGAGAAAATACGCCGCGGAAAGCCCGGCCGGGCCCCCGCCTATTATCGCGACGCGCTTCCCTGTCCCCGGCGCGCAGACCGGCGCCGGGACCTGCCCGCAGCTGTCCACGGCGAAGCGTTTCAGGCCCCTTATGTTGACGCCTATGTCGAGGATGTTGCGCCTGCACCGCTTTTCGCAGGGGTGCTCGCATATCAGGCCGCACACGGCCGGGAAGGGGTTGTCCTTGCGGATGAGCCGCACGGCGTCGGCGTAGCGGCCCTCCTCCACCAGCGCGATGTAGCCCGGTATGTCCACATGGGCCGGGCAGCGCTCGACGCAGGGGACGGAGCCGCCCTCGTCGGGCGAGCATTTGCCGCTGTGCACGTGGTTTACGTAGTCGTCGCGGAAGCTGCGCAGGCCGCGCAGCACGGTGTTGGCGGTCTCGTAGCCTATGGCGCAGTCCGCCGACTCGTAGATGGACACGGCCGTCCGTTCGAGGAGATCGAGGCTCCCCATGGACGCCCTGCCCACAAGTATGTCGTCCAGGATGTTCGACAGCTGGGAAAGCCCTATCCTGCACGGCACGCACTTGCCGCAGGACTGGGAATGGCACAGCCTGAGAATGGAGGCCACGAGATTCACGTGGCAGTTTCCGAAGGGCCTGACGTACAGGCGGCGCTCGACGTCCGCCATCACCTCGTCTATGGCCGCCTGCGCGGGCGTCTCCCGCGTGAAGCTCAGCCGGTTCGCTTCCAGTCTGTTTTTCAATTATCACGCTCCTAGATGGCTCGCCAGACAGCAGCCCGCGATTTTTCGCCCGCCCTTTCCCCTCCGGGCCGCGCTGCCGCCGGTCGCCGTACCGCGTTCGGCATGCCTCCTTCCCCTGCCCTGCCCGACGACGAAACTGCGGCGCGAAATTTCCGCGTCCTGCCATTTGACGAGTCATAACGCTGTTTTCTGCCGGGCTAGCGGCATAGGGACGGAACTGTTTGTGGACAATTCTATCACATCCGGCGATTCGGTTCAATGGTACGCAGAACAAAAAACCCCGCCCCCTTTTGTGAAGCTTACTGCCTTGGCCTTCTTCACTTTGCCTCGCATTTATGGTATAATAACCGCAGGGAACGCGGTTATTATACGGATTGAAATGCCGTGCGATTTTTTCGCCTTCGGCGAAAACGCACATGGCGGATACCATAAACGGCTTCGCTGCGCTACGCGTTTATGGTATGATGGTAGCTGTCCATATATTTATTCCGTTGCGGAGGGGCAGAGGCCAGATGGGGCAGTTCAGGATTGTTTCGGACTACAGGATGACAGGCGACCAGCCCAGGGCGGTGGAGCTTCTTTCCGAGGGGCTGCTCGCCGGCAGGAAGCACCAGACCCTGCTCGGGGCCACCGGCTCGGGCAAGACCTTCACCATGGCCAACGTCATCGAGCGGGCGCAGAGGCCGACCCTGGTGATCTCCCACAACAAGACGCTTGCGGCCCAGCTGCACGGCGAATTCAGGGAATTCTTCCCGGAGAACGCGGTCGAATACTTCGTGAGCTACTACGACTATTACCAGCCGGAAGCCTATGTGCCGTCCACAGACACCTATATCGAGAAGGATTCCGACATAAACGACGAGATAGACAAGCTGCGGCATTCGGCCACGTCGGCGCTCGCGGAGCGCCGCGATGTCATAATAGTCGCGAGCGTGTCCTGCATCTACGGGCTTGGAAGCCCCATCGACTATGAGAACCAGGTGCTGTCGCTGCGCCCGTCCATGGAAAGGAGCCGCTTCGATATACTCCGGAAGCTTGTGGACATACAGTACACGAGGAACGACCTGGGCTTCGCGCGCGGCAATTTCCGCGTCAGGGGCGACGTCATAGACATCTACCCCGCGGGCGCGGACAGCGCCGTGCGCGTCGAGCTGTTCGGCGACGAGATCGAGAGCATAAAGGAGATAAACCCCATCACCGGCGAGACGCTGGCCCTGCGCAGCCACATATCGGTGTTCCCGGCCTCGCACTACGTCGCCTCGAAGGAGAAGATGGACAGGGCGGCGGGATCGATAGAGGCGGAGCTCGAGGAGCGCGTCGCGTGGTTCAGGGGCGAAGGCAGGCTGCTGGAGGCGCAGCGCATAGAGCAGCGCACGCGCTACGACCTCGAGATGCTCAGGGAGATAGGGAGCTGCAAGGGCATAGAGAACTATTCCAGGCACATAAACGGCCTGCCGCCGGGGAGCCGGCCCTATACGCTCATCGACTACTTCCCGGACGACCTTCTCATAATAATCGACGAATCCCACGTAATGCTGCCGCAGCTTCGGGCCATGTACGCCGGCGACCGCTCGAGAAAGTCCGCGCTCGTGGAATACGGGTTCAGGCTGCCCTCCGCGCTCGACAACAGGCCGCTGGAGTTCGACGAGTTCGAGGGCCTCGTGAAGCAGATCGTGTACGTGAGCGCGACGCCCGCCGCCTACGAGACGGAGCGCAGCGGCGGGATAAGCGCGGAGCAGGTGATCAGGCCGACGGGCCTGCTGGACCCGGTGATAGAGGTGAGAAGGACGGCGGGGCAGATCGACGACCTCATAGGCGCGATAAACGAGGCCTGCGGGCGCGGCGAGAAGACGCTCGTCACGACGCTGACCAAGAAGATGTCGGAAAGCCTCACGGACTATCTGAGGAACGCCGGCGTGAGGGTGAGATACCTGCACTCGGAGGTCGAGACCCTAGAGCGCATGGAGATACTCCGGGATCTGCGCATGGGCGTGTTCGACGTGCTGGTGGGCATAAACCTGCTGCGCGAGGGCCTGGACCTGCCGGAGGTGTCCCTCGTCGCCATACTCGACGCGGACAAGCAGGGCTTTCTCAGGACCGAGACCTCGCTGATACAGACCATAGGGAGGGCGGCGCGGAACGTGAACGGCAAGGTCATAATGTACGCGGACGCGGAGAGCGACGCGATGAGGCGGGCCATATCCGAGACCGCTAGAAGGCGGCGCGTGCAGGAGGCCTACAACAGGAGGCACGGCATAAGCCCCCGGACCGTGGAAAAGGGCATACGGGCCGTCATAGAGGCGACCCGCGTGGCGGAGGACCCAGGCGACGGGTACATGGCCGGTAGGAGCGTCCTCGAGATGACGGCCAAGGAGAGGGCGGACTACGCCAGGAAGCTCGAACAGGAAATGAGGGAAGCGGCGGCGGGGCTCGAGTTCGAGCGGGCGGCGCTGATACGCGACAGGATATTTGAACTGAAAGCGCGGTGAGGCATTTGGCAAAGGATCTGTTTATCAAGGGCGCGAACGAGCACAACCTGAAAAACATCGACGTGAGGATCCCCAGGGACAGCCTGGTGGTGCTGACGGGGCTCAGCGGCTCGGGCAAGTCGTCCCTGGCCTTCGACACGATATACGCGGAGGGGCGGAGACGCTACGTGGAGAGCCTGTCCGCCTACGCGAGGCAGTTCCTCGGGCAGATGGAAAAGCCGGACGTCGAGTACATCGAGGGGCTGTCGCCCGCCATATCCATAGACCAGAAGACCACGAGCCACAACCCCAGGTCCACCGTGGGGACGGTGACGGAGATACACGACTACCTGCGGCTGATGTACGCGCGGATCGGCCTGCCCCACTGCCCCGTCTGCGGCGCCGAGATAGGCGGCCGGACGGTGGATCAGATCGTGGACGGGCTCATGGAGCTGCCGGAGGGCGCGCGGCTGACCATCCTCGCCCCCGTGATCCGCCAGCGCAAGGGCGAGCACGAGAAGGTGATAGAGCGCATCCGGAAGGAAGGCTTCTCGCGGGTGCGCGTAGACGGCGAGATACGCCTGATCGACGAGGGCGGCTTCAAGCTGGAAAAGACCTTCAGGCACAGCATAGAGATCGTCATAGACCGCTTGACGGTAAAGCCCGGCATCGAGGGCCGGCTGGCGGAGTCCGTCGAGCTTGCCGCGGCCAACGGCGAGGGGCTTGCCATAGCCCTCATACAGCGCGGCGAGGGGGAGGAGACGGAGGAGCGCGCGCTGAGCTCCAAGCTCGCCTGCCCGGAACACGGCTCCGGCATAGAGGAGCTCGAGCCGCGCATGTTCTCGTTCAACAGCCCCTTCGGCGCCTGCGCCGAGTGCAACGGCCTGGGCTTCATACAGCGCATCGATCCGGACCTTATCATCACGGAGAGGAAGAAAAGCGTGACGCGGGGGGCGCTCGGCAACATATTCGCGTCGCTGGAGTTCAGCGGCTTCTACAGGCAGATGATAGACGCGCTCGCGGCCTTCCACGGCGTCGATATAGAGACGCCCTACGAGGATCTGCCGGAGGCGTTCCGGAAGGAGCTGCTGTACGGCACCGGCAGGCGCAGGCTGAAATACGTCTACACGAGCAGGAACACCGGCAGCGAGTCGCATATGAACCACAGCTTCGAGGGCGTGATAAACAACCTCGAGCGGCGCTACCGCGAGACCTCATCGGAATATATAAAGGAAAAGATGGAGCAGTTCATGAGCCTGACGCCCTGCGAGGCCTGCGGCGGAAAGAGGCTGAAGCCGGAGGTCCTCGCCGTCACCGTCGGCGGCAGGAACATCGCGGAGCTGTCGGACATGCCCATACGCGACAGCCTTTCCTTTATAGACGGGCTCTCGCTCTCGAAAAAGGACGAGGCCATAGCCTTCCAGATACTGAAGGAGATCAGGGCGCGCCTCCGCTTCCTCATAGACGTCGGGCTCGGCTATCTGTGCCTGTCGCGGGCCGCAGGCACGCTTTCCGGCGGCGAGTCCCAGCGGATACGGCTGGCGACGCAGATAGGCTCCAGCCTCGTAGGGGTGCTGTACATACTCGACGAGCCCAGCATCGGCCTGCACCAGCGGGACAACGCGAAACTGCTGGCGACGCTGCGCAGCCTGACCGACCTGGGCAACACGCTCATCGTCGTGGAGCACGACGAGGAAACCATGTACGCGGCCGACCACATCATAGACATAGGGCCGGGCGCGGGCGCGCTCGGCGGCGAGCTGGTGGCCGAGGGGAGGGTCGAGGACATAAAGGCGGCGGAGGCGTCGATAACGGGGCAGTATCTGTCCGGGAAAAGGCGCATAGCCGTCCCGGAGACGAGGCGCCCCGGCAACGGCAGGAGCATAAGGGTGAAGGGGGCCGCCGCGAACAACCTGAAGGGCATAGACGTGGACTTCCCGCTCGGGAAATTCATATGCGTAACGGGGGTGTCCGGCTCCGGCAAGAGCAGCCTCGTGAACGAGATACTCTACAAGGGGCTCGCCCGCGAGCTGAACCGCGCGAGGACCAAGGCGGGGAAGCACGGCGGCATGGAGGGGGTGGAGCATGCCGACAAGGTCATAGCGATAGACCAGTCGCCCATAGGCAGGACGCCGCGCTCAAACCCCGCCACGTACACGGGCGTGTTCACGCCCATACGGGAGCTGTTCGCGCGCGCGCCGGAGGCGAGGGTGCGCGGCTATGAGAAGGGCCGCTTCAGCTTCAACGTCAAGGGCGGGCGCTGCGAGGCCTGCGCCGGAGACGGCATCATAAAGATAGAGATGCACTTCCTGCCCGACGTGTACGTCCCCTGCGAGGTGTGCAAGGGACGGCGCTACAGCAGGGAGACGCTGGAGGTCCGCTACAAGGGCAAGAACATCTGCGACGTGCTGGAGATGAACGTCAGCGAGGCCCTCGGGTTTTTCAGGCACATACCCATGATCACGCGGCAGCTGGAGACGCTCGACGAGGTGGGGCTTGGCTACATCAAGCTGGGGCAGCCCTCCACGCAGCTGTCGGGGGGCGAGGCCCAGCGCGTGAAGCTCGCGACGGAGCTTTCGAAGCGGGCCACGGGCAGGACCGTGTACATCCTGGACGAGCCGACGACGGGGCTGCACTTCGCCGACGTCGATAGGCTGATATCCGTGCTGGACAGGCTGGTTGACAGCGGCAACACGGTGATAGTCATAGAGCACAATCTCGACGTCGTAAAGCGGGCGGATCACGTCATAGACCTCGGGCCGGAGGGCGGCGACATGGGCGGCAGGGTCATAGCCGAGGGGACGCCGGAGGAGGTGGCGGGAACCGCCGGCTCGTACACGGGCGAATTTTTGAGGCGAGCGCTAAAACCGCTTTGAAAACGCACAGAAGTATGATATGATATCTTAAGGAACTGTTAAAAAATAACCTGCACATTTGGCTTGCCCTTTTGCGCCCCGGCTGCGTTGCCGGAACCCTTGAATACTACAAGTATTCGCGGAACCCGGCGCCTTGCCGGGACACAAAA
>JAISXZ010000121.1 GCA_031270275.1 Eubacteriales Family XIII. Incertae Sedis bacterium
TTGTGTCCCGGCAAGGCGCCGGGTTCCGCGAATACTTGTAGTATTCAAGGGTTCCGGCAACGCAGCCGGGGCGCAAAAGGGCAAGCCAAATGTGCAGGTTATTTTTCAACAGTTCCTTACTATTATATCGCTACTTCCGAAGGATTTCAATCAAAAAAGTATTCGAGCAGCAGCACATGCTCCGTGTCGCCGTTTACGGCGTAGTTCCCCGTCTTTCTGAGAAGCCTGCCGCCGCACAGCGCCAGCAGGGCCTCGCTGCCCGCAGCGGCCAGCGCCGCGCCGTCCCTGTCGCGGGCGGGTATCTTGGCGTCAACGAACAGATCCTGTATCTTCTTGCGGCCATCCATGCCCGCCGGCCTTATCCAGTCGCCGGCCCTGCGGCCCCTGAGCTCCACCGTGTCCGCCGCGCTCGAGACGAGGCCGAAATCCAGCGCAAGCCGGTTTTCTGCGGCGCCCCCGCCGGGAAGCCCCGCAGGGACGCGCGAGACGCGCAGCCTAGCGCCCCCCGCGTCGAGGACGACGCCGGCAGCCCCGCGCCCGGCGAGCTCCGACAGCCTTGCGCGCGCCGCGCCGCCCTGCGGCCCCGCGTCCGGGCGCGCCGCGCGCGCCCCCTCCCTGAAGAAGGCCAGGCGACCGTATCTAAGGGCGAGCCTGTAGCCGTTCGGGAAGCACAGCGTCTTGCCGGTGCGACCGCCTTCGATGAGGGCGTCCGCCGCCCGCAGATGCACGGCCCCTATGTCCTGCTCCAGCCCGGCGAGCCCGAAGCACCTGACGATAAGGCGGTGGCGCAGCGCGGGATGCAGCCCGGCCGCCGCGTCAAGCGGCATTTCGACTGCGGCCCCGCCGTCCGCGAAGGCGCCGCGCTCCCTGATCAGGCCGTCTATTATCCCGCTGAAATAGTCCCTGTCCTCGCCGGCGTTCGACGCTAGGCGCGCCAGCGCGCCCGTTATGCCCGCGTTGTATTCGCGCGCGAGAAGCGGCAGCAGCCCGATCCTCACCCTGTTCCTCCTGTACGTCGCGTCGCCGTTCGTCTCGTCGAGCCTCGGGTCCAGGCCGGCGGCGGCGCAGTAGCCCTCGATGTCGTCGCGCCCCAGATCCAGCAGCGGCCTGATGACGCGGAAGCCGCCCCTGCCCTCGCGCATGTAAGGCATGGCCGCGAGCCCGTCCACGCCGGTCCCCCTTATTATCCTAAGCAGCACCGTCTCCGCCTGGTCGTTCCTGCTGTGCGCCACGGCGACGCGCGCCATGCCGGCGGGGATGCCTTCCTCGCCCGCGACCCGCCCCGCCGTCTCGAAGAACGCCTCGTAGCGCGCCCGGCGCCCCGCCTCCTCATGGCCCACGCCCCATTCCCGCGCCAAGGCCGCTACATCCCGCTCAAAGCCGTAAAAGCCCGCGCCAAGCTCCGCGCAAAGCCTTTCCGCGTAGGCGGCGTCGCCCTCCGCCGTGCCGGGGCGCAGCAGATGGTTGACATGGACGGCCGAAAGCCTGAAGCCCATCTCGCCCCTCAGCGCGGCCAGCACGTGGAAAAGGCAGGCCGAGTCGGGCCCGCCCGAGAGCCCCGCCACGATATGCGATCCGGGCTCTATGAGGCTGTTCCGTATTATCGTGTCCTTGACGACGTCAAACGCAGGCTGTCCCATCTCATTCTATGCCGAAAAAGCGCTTTGCGTTGATGCATGTGGCGCGGGCGACATCCTCGAAGCCCATGCCCTTGATCTGCGCGATCTTCTCCGCCGTGTGCCTGACCAGGGGCGACGAGTTCGGCCTGCCCCTGAACGGCTCGGGGGTCAGATAGGGCGCGTCGGTCTCTATGAGAAGCCGGCCTATGCCTATCTCCTCCACGACCCCGACCGTCTTCCTGTTGTTCCTGTACGTGACGGGGCCGGCTATGGAGATGGTCGCCCCCAGCTTCACGTACTGCCGCGCCAGTTCCCTGTCCGACGAAAAGCAGTGCATGAGCAGCCGCGCGTCGGGCCCGCCGTCCGCCGGATGCGCCGGGAACGCGGATACCCGCTCCCGGGCGAACACGCCTTCCTCCTTCAATATGCGCATGACATCGCCGCTGGCGTCGCGGTCGTGTATGATTATCGGCTTCCCAAGCTCCAGGCCGAGCCTTATCTGCCGCCTGAACCAAAGCTGCTGCACGTCCGCGCCCGACAGGTTCCTGTAGTAGTCGAGGCCGATCTCGCCTATGGCGACGACCTTTTCCTTCTTCGCCAGCGCGGCCGTCAGCGCGAGGGACTCCTCGTCCATGTCCTTGGCGCAGTGCGGATGGAAGCCCACGGCCGCGTAGCACCAAGGGTATTTCCCCGCGTGCGCCGCAGCCAGCGCGGAGCTTTCGAGATTGAAGCCCACGTCCACCGCGAACGACACGTCCGAGGCCTCTATCTCCGCGGCCAGGGCCTCCCTTTCCTCCGGGCTGTAGCCCTCGTTGTTTATATGTGTGTGCGAGTCAAACAGCATTTCGTGAATATCCCTAAGTGGGCGAGCAGCAGCTTTCCAGCTCGTCCAGCTCCTTTGCGATGTCTATCCTCGGGAACAGCGGGGGGCCCTTGCAGACCCGCGTATGCCCCAGCAGGCCAAACGCGGAGGCGTCCTCCCAGCGGGCGGGCTCGCCGGAAATCCCCAGCTGCCGCCTTATCTCCTCCGCCGTCGTGTGCATGAACGGCAGTATCAGTATCGAGATTATCCTGAGAGCCTCCGCCAGGCTGTACAGCACCGCGTCGAGCCTGCCGCTTTCGGCCTCGTCCCTGGCCAGTACCCAGGGGCTGTTCTCGTCTATGTACTTGTTGGTCCGCGACACGACGCCCCAGATCTCCTCCATGGCGTGGCTGAAGGCGAAGCGATCCATGTGGGCCTCCACCTTGCCGGCGGCGGAGGACGCGATCTCGGCGAGCGAGGAATCGCCCAGGCCGCCGTCGGGCGCGGAGATCTCGCCGCCCCTGTACTTCTCTATCATGCTGACCGTCCGGCTCAGAAGGTTGCCCAGGTCGTTGGCGAGATCCGAGTTTATGCGGTTCAGCATCACCTCGTTCGTGTAAAGCCCGTCGTGGCCGAAGCTGTACTCCCTCAGCAGGAAGTATTTCAGCGCATCGACCCCGTAGCGCTCTATGAGCTTCACCGGATCGACGACATTGCCCCTGGACTTCGACATCTTGCCGCCCTCCAGCAGCAGCCAGCCGTGGCTCATCACCTTCTTGGGCAGCGGCAGGCCCATCGACATGAGCATGGCTGGCCATATCACCGTATGGAAGCGCACGATCTCCTTTCCCACCAGATGGACGTCCGCAGGCCAGTACCTATCGTACTTCCCCGGCTCATCCGGCCAGCCAAGGGCGGTGATGTAGTTCGAAAGCGCGTCGAGCCACACGTATATGACCTGGCCCTCCTCGATGGGGACAGGTATGCCCCAGTCGAAGGACGAGCGCGAGATGCAGAGATCCTCAAGCCCCTGCCTCACGAACTGTAGCATCTCGTTCCTTCTCGCGTCGGGCTGCAGGAATTCCGGGTTTTTCTCGAACAGCTCTATGATCCTGTCCTGGTACTTCGAGAGGCGGAAGAAGTAGGCGGGCTCCCTGGTGAGCTCCGCCTCGCGGCCGCAGTCAGGGCATCTGCCGCCGTCAAGCTGCGTCTCTGTCCAGAACGCCTCGCAGGGGGTGCAGTACCAGCCCTCATACTCGCCCCTGTAGATGTCCCCCGCGTCGTTTATCCTCCTGAAGATCTCCTGGACCCTGCGTCGGTGCCTGTCCTCGGTGGTCCGGATGAAGTCGTCGTAGGATATCTCCATGGTCTTCCAGAGCTCTTTTATCCCGCTGACTATGCCGTCCACGTGCTGCTGCGGGCTCAGGCCGTTTTCGGCGGCTATCTTCTGTATCTTCTGGCCATGCTCGTCCGTCCCCGTGAGAAACATCACGTCATAGCCGGTCATGCGCTTGAAGCGGGCGACCGCGTCGGCCATCACCGTGCAGTAGGTATGGCCTATGTGAAGGTTGGAGCTTGGATAGTATATGGGCGTCGTTATGTAGTACGCGCCCTTTGCCTCTTTGGCGTCTGTTTTTTCCAATGCGCGATACCTCCTGACAAACGATTCTACGTCCGTTTCAAACACTATGGCCGATCTCCTGTCCACCGACACCCTGATCCTTCCCCCCTCGCGCCGGGCAAAGACGCAGTCCCTCGGCCTGTAGCCCCCGAACTCCGGCCAGCTGCTGTGCAGGGCCATGCGCCATTCCCCGTCGCCGGGCGCGTCCAGCTCGGCCTCGCAGTCCCTGACGGGATGGAAGTTGAAGAAGAACGCGAAGCGGCCCTTGCGGTAGGCCAGCAGCTTGTCGCCCTCATGGTGCAGGAGCAGCTCGGACGGGATTCCGAGCAGCCGGTTTTCCTTGACAAGCCTTATCATCGCCATGTCGAAGTCCTGCAGATAGTGGTATCTGAGCAGGCCGCTGTCGGCAAGGCTCCACTGCCTGCGCGCGTAATGGTAGCTGTTGCCGTTGCCCTCGCGCGGGAAATCTATCCATTCGGGATGGCCGAACTCGTTGCCCATGAAATTCAGGTAGGCCTCGCCCGCGCAGGTGCAGGTGATCAGCCGTATCATCTTGTGCAGGGCCATCGCCCTGTCTATCGGCGGGGTCTGCGAGCCCTTGTCCATGTGCCAGTACATCTCCTTGTCGGCGAGGCGGAACATTATCGTCTTGTCGCCGACGAGGGCCTGGTCATGCGACTCGCAGTAGCCCACGACCTTTTCGCGCGGCCTGCGCTGCGTCAGCTCGTGCCAGAGCGACCCTATGTCCCAGTCCTCGTCCCTGCGCCGTTCGAGGTAGCGCGTCCAGATGTCCGGCACGCCCATGCTCAGGCGGTAGTCGAAGCCTATGCCGCCGTCCTTCACGGGGATGCACATGCCGGGCATGCCGCTCATGTCCTCCGATATCAGCACGCAGCCGGGGCGGACCTCCCTGCAAAGCTCGGTCGCGAGCTGGAGATAGGCGACCGCGTCCGTGTCGGTGTTCATCGAGAAGTATTTCCCGTAGCTGTCGAATACCCCGCCGAGGCCGTGGTCCGCGTAGAGCATGGACGTCACGCCGTCGAAGCGGAAGCCGTCGAAGTGGTATTCCTCGAGCCAGAATTTGAGGTTCGAGAGCAGGAAATGCAGCACCTCGGGCTTGCCGTAGTCGAAGATCTTGCTGCCCCACTGGGGATGGTCTCCCTTGGCGCCGACGTGGAAGAACTGATGGACGGTGCCGTCGAAGCGCCCTATGCCCTCGACCTCGTTGCCGGCCGCGTGGGAATGCACCAGATCGAGCAGGACGGATATCCCGGCCCCATGCGCCGCGTCCACGAGGGCTTTCAGGTCCTCCGGCTCGCCGAAGCGCGACGAGGCGGCGAAGAAGCCCGAGACCTGGTACCCGAACGAGCCGTAGTAGGGATGCTCCATAACGGCCATGAGCTGTATGGCGTTGTAGCCGAGCCTCTTTACCCTAGGCAGCAGGGATTCCGTGAAGTCCGCGTAGCTGCTAATACCCGCCTTTTCCCCGGACATGCCCACATGCGTCTCGTATATCAGCAGGGGATCGGGCCCCCCTGGCGCGAAATCCCCGTCCGTCCACCGAAAGGGCTGCGGCGGCAGCCATATCTGCCCGTCGAAGCTGTTGTCGCTTGGGTTCTGCACCATCCTGCGGCAGTACAGCGGGACGCGCTCGAAGGTCTCGCCGTCCGTCCTCACCATTATCCGGACCTTGGAGCCGTGCGGCGCGTCCCCGCGCTCCTCGAGCTCCCAGGCCCCGTCGCCCACGGGCCGAAGGGGGTGGCTCATCCTGTTCCAGCCGTTGAAATCCCCGAACAGCCATATCTCCTTCGCGTTCGGCGCCCACTCGCGGTAGGCCCAGCCCCCCTCCGTGCGGTGGAAGCCGAAGTGCATATGGCCGTTGGCGCAGGACGACAGGCCGCCGGATCCGCCCTTCAGCAGGCGGGCCCGCATCCTTCGCCAATTGTCCATCCTAAGCCCTATGTCGCCCCGAAACTGGCGCAGCAGGGGGTCTATGTCCAGAATCGCGTATTCGCTTTCAAGCGTCATCGCAAAGCCCTCCCATCCCTATGGCTAGATACATTTTACATCATCGCGGCGTTTTCGGCAATCATTTTCAGGCGCCGGGCGGTAGACACCCACAAAAATAAACGATTTTGATATTGAAATCCCCCCGCCCGCGGCGTATAATGACCGTATCAGGACAAGGCGGCATGGGTCGCTATTGCTCCGCCGATTAAATGTTGCGCTGAATTGGCGAGATAGTTTGGCGGCTTGCGAGGCGCAAAACGC
>JAISXZ010000164.1 GCA_031270275.1 Eubacteriales Family XIII. Incertae Sedis bacterium
GATCGGGTTCTGGGGGCGATTTTGGCTCCCGGAGCGTACTAGAAGCTACGTGAGGAAGCCAATAATCGAAACCAGGTTCCGAGATGGGCAAAAATGGCGTGGCGTGTGAGCAGTAACCTATCATTCGCTTATCTGCACGGCCTCCATCTCCAGCACAGAATTCTCGATATGCCGCACTACCTCCTGCTCCATGTACGGCACGGCCTTGATTATGGTGTTCTTCGCCGCGTTCGCGTTCGAGGCGCCGTGCATCTTGACTATGGCCCCCTTGACGCCGAGTATGGGCGCGCCGCCGTACTCCGAGTAGTCGAACGCGCCGCGCAGCTCGTTTATCTTGCCCGAAAGCAGCAGGGCCCCTATCCTGGGCAGCGCGCCGTCCGTGAACTTCTTCTTTATAAGCTTGAATATGCTCCACGCCAGGCCCTCGGTGAGCTTCAGTATCACGTTGCCCACGTAGCCGTCGCAGACTATCACGTCGGCCGCGCCGCGCGGCACGTCCCTGGCCTCTATGTTGCCGATGAACTCCAGGGCGCCGTATTCGTCGCGGCTCCTTGCCATCATCTCGTATGCCGCCTTGAGCACCGTCGTGCCCTTGCCCTCCTCCGTGCCCATGTTCACCAGGCCCACCGTCGGGCGCTTCACGCCTATGACCTTCTCCATGTATATCGCGCCCATGGTCGCGAACTCGAGCAGGTTGTTCGGCTTGCACTCGGAGTTCGCGCCGGAATCCACGAGCAGGGACACGCCCCCCGTCTGCATTATGGGGTATGTGCTGGCGAGCGCCGGCCTGTCTATGCCCTGTATCCTGCCGAGTATGAACAGGCCCCCGGCCATCAGCGCGCCGGTGCTGCCCGCCGATATGAAGACGTCGCCCTCGCCGCGCTTCAGCATGTTGATGCCCATAACTATCGAGGAGCGCTGTTTCGTGCGCACCGCCTTCACGGGCGCCTCGTCGCCGGAAATGGCCTCGTCCGCATGGACGATCTCTATGCTGTCCCCGCTGTATCTGTGCTTGGCCAGCTCCGCGGATATCGCGGCCTCGTCGCCGACTATGCAGATCCTGTGCGGCACGGACCCCGCCGCCAGTATGGCCCCTTCGACGATGGCGCCTGGGGCGTTGTCGCCGCCCATGCCGTCTATGACTATTTTTCTGGTTTTCATGAGCCTCCCCGCCCTCGCTGAACGAAGCGCCGCGCCATCGTACCATCGCGCTGTCGTATCATTCTACCATAAATACGGGGCGAAGCAAAGCTTTTATGGCAGAAAGGCGCAGCGGCCTGGGCAGGGGGCCTGCCGCCCGGCGCCCACAGGCCCGCGAAATGCCGCCGCCCTGAAATAAGGCCATGGCGAAATGCCGCCACCGGCTTGCGCAAGCGGCGGAAATGTGCTAGAATAGCTGGCATATACGGCAGTTTGTGGCGCCTTGGACGGCGCGATGGAGGCACTTATGGCAAAACATCCCGACTACACGCGCGACCAGGCCGTCGCGCTGCTGAAGGAGTACACGAAGGAGGAATTCCATCTGCTGCACGCCTTTACGGTGGAGGGCGTGATGCGCTTCTTCGCGGAAAGGCTCGGCTACGGGGAGGACGCGGACTTCTGGGCCGAGGTCGGGCTGCTGCACGACCTGGATTTTGAGATGTATCCCGACGAGCACTGCGTCAAGGTACAGGAGCTTTTGAAGGCGCGCGGCGCGGGGCAGGATCTCATACACGCCGTCGTCAGCCACGGCTACGGGCTTTCGGGCGCGGAGTTCGCGCCCGAGCATGAGATGGAAAAGCTGCTTTTCGCCGCGGACGAGCTGACCGGCCTCATCTGGGCCTGCGCGATAATACGCCCGTCGAAAAGCGTTCAGGACCTCGAGCTCAAGTCCGTAAAGAAGAAGTACAGGAACCTCAATTTCGCTGCGGGCTGCTCCCGCGAGGCCATAGAGCGCGGCGCGGGGATGCTCGGCTGGGATACGGACCGCCTGATAGGCGAGACCATTCTTGCCATGCGATCCTGCGAGGACGAGGTCCGGGCCGCGACGGGCGAGGCTCTTGCCTGAGAGGGGGGTGCTGGCCTGCCTGCGCGCGCATCTGCGCCCGCGCTGAGGCGGCCCACCCAGCCGCCCAGCCGCCCACCTCAGTCGGGGCTAGCCGGCGTCCGCGGCGGTTTTGTCCAGATCCAGGCGCATTACCTCCGGGTGGCAGCTGGCGCCGTACTGCGGGCAGCCGAAGCACTCGAAGAAGCCGGGGGCGTCCTCGCGGGCTATCGTGACGAAGCCCTGGCTGCGGAAGAAGCCCGGCGCGCGCGCGACCAGAAACAGCGTCCTGCCGCCCCGCGCGCGCATTTCCTCTATCGCCGTGGCGAGCAGCCGCCTGCCTAGCCCATCCCCGCGCAGCTCCGGCTCGACGGCTATGCCGTCTACGATGTACTCGCCCTCGCGCAGCGCCAGCATGCAGCCCCCCACTAGCCTGCCGCCACGCCGGGCCTCCCAGCGCTCCACGATTATGTCGTCGGGCATCTCGTCGTCGGCGGAGAACTCGAGGCCGTTTCTTATGAACATGTCCACCAAGGCGTCGTGTCTGTCAACCGCCACTATGTCCGCCGTATCCCCGTTCATGGCAGGCCCTCCGTTGCCGCTCACCCGCTCCAATCGAGACCGCTCACACCGAAACTACTCAAATCGAGACCGAAACTACTCAAATCGAGACTGCTCACACGCCGCGTCAGTTTTGTCCAGATCGGGTTCTGAGGGCGATTTTGGCCCCCGGAGCGTACTTGAAGCTACGTGAGGAGGCCAATAATCGCAATCAGGTTCCGAGATGGGCAAAAATGGCGTGGCGTGTGAGCAAGTGTGAAAATACTTTTTCGCACTGCCCGGAGGGCGCTTAAATTTACTGACCCATACAAGCGATCGCGCCGGACACTGAGACATCTTCAGCAATTGTTTGTGGCGGCGCGAAGCGGCG
>JAISXZ010000169.1 GCA_031270275.1 Eubacteriales Family XIII. Incertae Sedis bacterium
ACAAAGGGTACAGGCGAATCCTGCACGACAGGCGCAACTTCCTCGATCTTGTGAAAAACCACGTCGCGGCGCCGTGGACGGACCGGATAGGCGAGGAAGACATCGTGCTCGTCAACAAGCGCTTCGTCACTAAGGACTTCCAGGACCGCGAGGCGGACATCGTCTACAGGGCGAAAGTGGACGGCCGGGACACGGTGTTCTACGTCCTGTTGGAAATGCAGTCGAGCGTGGACTTCACGATGCCCTTCCGCCTGCTCGTCTACATGGTCGAGCTGATGAGAACGCTGTTCGCGGAGGCGGATCCAAAGGAACGCATGAGGAAATGCTTCAGGCTGCCCGCCATCGTGCCCATAGTGCTTTACAACGGGGGCAAGGCCTGGAGCTGCGTCCGCAGCTTCAAGGAATACCTCGCGGGATACGAGCTGTTCGCGCCGAACGTCATAGACTTCGAGTACATCATGATCAACGTGAACAAGTCGGACGAGGCCGAGCTTGTCAAAACGCCGACGCTGATGAACCTCGTGATGCTCATGGACAGGAAGGGCGACGCCGAGGCCGTCCTGCACAGGCTCGAGACGGCGCTCAGGATAAGCGGCCGCCTGACGGCCGACGAGCAGTTGCAGCTGAAGGACTGGATCCTCGACGTATTGCTCAAGAAGGTCGCCGGCAAGCTGGACAGCGGCGAGATGGATGAGATCAAAGAAGCGTTCGGGACGAAGGGGGTGGATGACGTGACATACGCGATTGGCAGGGCTTTCGACGAAGCCGTTCGGCGCGGCAGGCGCGAAGGGAAACTCGAAGGGAAACTCGAGGGAAAACTCGAGGGGAAGCGCGAGGGGAAACTCGAGGGAATACTCGAGGGGAAACTCGAAGGGAAACTCGAGGGGAAACTCGAGGGGAAACTCGAGGGGATGCTCGAAGGGAAACTCGAAGCGGCAAAGGCGATGATCGGCGACGGGCTTCCCTTGGAGACGGCGGCAAAGTATTCCGGCATTCCGGCCGATGAACTCAGAAAGCGCCTGGAAGACGGCGCTTCGGCCACATAAAACGATTTTCCCGCGCGTCGCTCTCGAAAATATTCGGAACCCCTTTACGAAAAACATTTTCCATAATATAAACAGATCGATGGCTCAGCCTTGATCGGATGGCCGAGCCTTTCCAGCGGGACAAATCCACCGTTTCCCGGCATATCAAGAACATCTTTGCCGATTTGTATAAATGGCGCAGGATGGGTTTTCTGCGGCTAGCCGGAGGAGGGAGCCATAGCGGGGCTATGGCGACCGACGACAACAACGCCGCAGGAAATCCACACAAGCCATTTGCCTAAAGGTGAATGAGACACTACACTAGATTGACTATTACGACCTCGATGTTATTATATCTGTAGGCTATCGCCTTTTTTGACAAACCCTCTTTACGAAAAACCTTTTCCACAGCAAAAAAGGTCTCAGAAAAGGGTCTCAGAAAAAAAGAACAAATGTTTAGAAAAAGTTCTTTACAAAGAACATGTATTCTGATATACTCAAAGACAAAGAACATATGTTTGTCAATCCGCCAGGCAAATCCAGCATTCAAATACTGAGGAGGTGTTTCTGTGGAGACACGCAGGCCGCGCCGTCGCCGCGCGAGACGGGCATGCCGCATATATTCCAGGCTGAGGTTCATGACGTTCGCGGTCTGCGCCGCCGTGGCCCTGTCATTCGCAGGCGTGTGTGCATTGGGTGCCGTCGCGGCCGAAAGCATGGACATGCCAAGATACGAGGCAGTCGAGATATCCTACGGCGACACGCTATGGCGGATAGCGCAGGAGCGCAATTACGGGGAAGGCGACATCCGGCGCGCCGTCCATGAGATATCCAGGCTTAACGGGATAAAAGATGGCTGCATATATCCGGGGCAGATAATAGTGGTGCCCCTGAAGGCAAAAAAAGCCGCTTAAATCGAAAAATAGGGGCTCGGTTCCAGAGGGCGTCGGGATTGGCGGGGTTTGCGCCATGTTCCCGCGAATGGGCGGGGGATGGCGGGGGCTATAGGTGCCGGACGGACACATCTACTCCTAAAATCTATGTTTTCGGAATAGATGCTGATGGTTGAAGGCCAGTGCGGCCTGTCGCCCGGCATTTTCTTCGGACTCTGCAGTTTTCCCATATCTATTCCGAAAACATATGGCGGAACAAGGCGCTTGCGGTCTGTCGCCCGCCATTTCCTTCGGCTCTGCCGGAATAGATGCTGATGGTTGAAGGCCAGTGCGGCCTGTCGCCCGGCATTTCCTTCGGCTCTGCGGTTTTCGGCCTGCTTCATGTTTCCCGCTGCTGCGCCAGCGTGTCTAGGTAGCTTTGCAGTATTACTACGGCGGCCTGCATGTCTATCACGGCTTTTCTTTTTTTTCGGCTTACGTCGGCCTCTATGAGCACGCGCTCGGCGATGACGCTTGTGAACCTCTCGTCGTGCAGCGTTACGGAAACCCCCTGCCTGCCGCTGCTGCGAAGCTTGTTTTCGAGCATGGTCTTGAACTCGATGGCCTTGTCCGTCTGCGGGCTGTTGCTGCCGTCAAGCCTTACGGGCAGGCCCACCACCACCGTGCCGCACTCGTATTCGTCGATGAGCGCGATCACCTTGCCGGCGTCCTTGCGTATCCCGACCCGCTCTATGGTATCAATGCCGCGCGCGGCGACCATAAGCGGATCGCTGACGGCCACGCCTATGCTCCTGTCGCCGACGTCCAAAGCCATGATCCTCATCCCTGCCTCCCGCAGCTGCCCGAAAAGATATGCTTTACCATATCGTTATTATGTAAATCGCTTGATTTTCACCTTATAGCGAACTTAGCCGGGGCTAAATTCGAAAACGGGCCTTTCGGCCCGTTTTCGTTGCTGATGTGAAAAATGACGAACAGATTATTCCTTTGCGGGATCCTGGCTCTCCAGAAAATTGCGAAGGAGCTCCTCGACCAAGTCGTCCCGCTCTATGTGGCGGATAAGGTTCCTGGCGTTGTTGTGCCCGGTTATATACGACGGATCGCCCGAAAGGATGTAGCCCACCATCTGGTCGATGGCGTTGTACCCTTTTTCTTCCAGCGCACCGTAAACCGTTTTCAGTATCTCCTCCGTGGTTTTCTGTTCGCCTTCCTTTTCAGGGCTGTTAAAAAGAATGGTCTTTCGTCCCTCCATCCAGCTCACCTACTTTCCTACGCCCAATGGAACCCCTGAAAACCCCGCGCTTTTCGTCTGTTAATCGCGGCAGGACTCACAGCAAAGCCACGCACGACAGTTTTCAGATATCCCCTTAATTATAGCAAAGGGGAAATGGGGTGAAAAGCGATTTGCGGCATTTTTAATATTGTTGTAATATTGCATCAAGCGAGGCCATGGCCGCCGCTATCCTTGCGGGATCCTTCGCGCCCGCCTGCGCAATGTCGGCCTTCCCTCCCCCGCCCCCGCCGGCGGCGGCCGCAAGCTGCTTCACTATGTTGCCGGCGTGGTATCCCCTGTCGAGAAGATCGTCCGCCACCGCGACGACGAAAACCGCTTTCCCGCCGCTTTCCGAGGCAAACGCCGCGACGACGGATCTGCCGCCCTCTCTAATGCTGTCGCAAAGCGCCCTGAGATCCTCCGGCGAGCTGTCCTTGAAGGTCCTGCGCACGAGCTTCACGCCCCCCACATCGACCGCAGATGACAGCAGGCTGTCCGCCGAAAGCCCCGCCGCCTCTTTTTTCAAAAGGTCTATCTCCTTTTTTGCCTCCCTGTTTTCCCGGATCAGCGAGGCTGCCTTTGCAACCAGGTTCACGCGATTCGCCTTTAGTGCGCTTGAAAGGGCTTCGAGCGCGCTATCGGCCTCGGCCAGCGGCCCAAGCAGCCCCGTCCCCGTAAGGGCCTCTATCCTTCTGACCCCTGCGGCCACGCCGCTTTCGGATACTATCTTCACGACGCCGGCCTGCCCCGAATTCGCCAGATGCGTCCCGCCGCAGAGCTCCATGCTGAAATCGCCTATGCTGACGACCCTGGCCATGGCGCCGTATTTTTCGCCGAACAGGGCGGTCGCGCCCGCGCGCATGGCCTCCTCGGTCGGTTTTTCTTCGGTTCTCACAGGCAGAAACGACAGTATGGCGCGGTTGGCTATCCCCTCCACCTTCGCCAGGGCCTCCGCGCCGACGGCCTCGAAATGCGTGAAATCAAAGCGCAGCCCCACGGCCGTCACGCTTGATCCGGCCTGTTCGACATGCGGCCCCAAAACCTCGCGCAGGGCCTTCTGCAACAGATGCGTCGCCGTGTGGTTCCTCTCGGTCCTATGCCTGCGCTCCGCGTCCACCTCCGTGCTGACGGCGGCGCCCACATGGAAGGCGCCTTCCTCGACCTCTATGCGATGCACAAAGGCGTCGTGCGCCTTCACCGTGTCAAGCACCCTTGCGCGCGCCCCCTCGGCGAGGATCAGGCCCCTGTCCCCCTCCTGGCCGCCGCTCTCCGCGTAAAACGGGGTTCTGTCGAGGATCATCGAGGCCCTGTCCCCCGCCTTCACGGAATCGACGGGGCTGTCGTCCACCAGCAGCGTTTCTATGGCGCCGCTGTCCGACAGCCTGTCATAGCCGACGAACTCCGTCGCGCCAGCGGCCCACGCGAGGCCCTTTTGGGTCCAGCCTTCGTCCTCCCCGGCCTTTCTGGCCGCGCGCGCGGTCTCCCTCTGACGCTCCATCGCTGCGGCGAAGCCTTCCTCGTCGGCCGAAAATCCGCGTTCTCCCAGAATCTCCCGCGTCAGCTCCAAGGGGAAGCCGTAGGTGTCGTAAAGCTTGAAAACCCGGTCGCCGGACAGCGTCCTCTCCCCGGCTGCGGAAAGCTCCGACATGCAGGATTCGAGTATTTCGCCGCCCTGCTCTATGGTGGCGCTGAATTTTTCCTCCTCGACTCCTATGATCTTCCTGATATGATCGCGCTTTTCCCCAAGCTCAGGGTAGGCGTCCTTCGATATCTCTATTACTCTGTCGGCCAGGCCGGGCAGGAAGGCGCCCTCTATCCCTATGAGCCTGCCGTGTCGGGCCGCGCGCCGCAGCAGCCTGCGCAGCACATAGCCCCTGCCTTCGTTGCTGGGGATTATGCCGTCGCCGGTCATGAAGGCCACAGACCGTATGTGATCGGTGATTATGCGTATGGATACGTCGTTTTTGCCGTCGCCGCCCCCGTATTCCAGGTTCCCCGCGTCGCACACCCCCTGAAGCACGTAGCTGATGGTGTCGATGTTGAAGATGGAGTCCGTGTCTTGCATTATGCACGCCAGCCGTTCAAGGCCCATGCCCGTGTCGATGTTCTTCTTTTCAAGCGGCGTGTAGTTTCCCTGCTCGTCGCGGCTGTACTGGGTAAATACGTGGTTCCAGAACTCCACGTAGCGGTCGCATTCGCAGCCGGGCAGGCAGTCTTCCCTGCCGCAGCCGAACGCCTCGCCGCGGTCGTAATAGATCTCCGAACAGGGGCCGCAGGGCCCCGTGCCTATCTCCCAAAAGTTATCATCCTTGCCGAGCCGTATCAGACGCTCGGGGGGCAGGCCAATATCGTCGATCCATATGCCCGCAGCCTCGTCATCCTCCTCGTATACGCTCGCCCACAGGCGGTCAGGCGGCATTTTGAGGACTTCCGTGACGAATTCCCAGCCCCAAGCCAGCGATTCGCGCTTGAAATAGTCGCCGAATGAAAAGCTTCCGAGCATCTCAAAAAAAGTGCCATGCCTCGAGGTATGGCCCACGTTTTCGATATCGCCCGTCCGTATGCACTTCTGGCAGGTGGCCATGCGAAGCGACGGCGGGGTTTCAAGGCCGGCAAAATACGGCTTTAGGGGCGCCATGCCGGAATTGACTATCAACAGGCTCCTGTCCTTTTCGGGCACGAGCGAAAAGCTTTTTCTTGGATAATGCCCCTTTCCCTCGAAGAACTCCATAAAAAGGCTTCGCAGCTGGTTTAGACCGAGTTTTTCCATATATGTGTTCCCTGCCTCCATGCAGGATTCTGATCGTCAGCCCTATATCGGCCCATGCGCGCCGGTTCCCGCGCCGCTTTCGGGCGGTTCTTCCGGCGTGTCCCCCGGCTTGTGATCCATGAATTTCACCTTGTACTCCTCGAGCGTCCCGATGTCGTTCTCGAGCATGGCGCCGAGAAGCTCAGGCCCCACATACCTTATGTGCCAAGGCTCATACCTCGCCCCGGTGACATCCTCAGCCCCCTTGGGATAGCGTATGATGAAACCGAATTTCTCGGCGTTCCCATGCAGCCAGATCTGTTCAGGGCTGCCCTCAAAATCGGTAAGCCGACCCCCTGCGGCGGCCACGTCGAGCGCCAGCCCGGACTGATGCTCGCAGAAGCCCGGACGCGCCATGTACGTCAGGAGATTCTCCCTCGTGTCGCCGATGTCGGGGTTGTACAGCACGTTCTGGTACTCAAAGGGACGGAAGGCCGACGCTATCGATATGTCCAGGCCCTCGGCCGCCGCCGCCGCCTGGAGATTAAGAAACGCCTCGTAGGTTTCGGGGTCGGCTTCCATGGCCGTACCCGGTATCCTGACCAGGTTTACGGGCTTGAAATTCTTGGGGACGCTGCGGAACTTGTTGATTATCAGCGGCTTTTCGCTGAAATCGCTTATCGCCTTGGCGTTTTCGTAGAGCATGAGATCCGCGTTGGCGTTGACGCGCCATACGACCTCGTCGGCCGAGAAATTCGGGTGGAGCTCCTTGTAGGCCACGTAGCGCTCGGTGTTGTCCGCCTCATAAAAGTACATGTCCTCGAACTTGGGCTCGCCCTGTATCGCCTTGATGATCAGGGACACGGGTATATAGGCGAGATCCAGGGCGGCATGAACGGGCTTGTCTAGCGCCTTGGCGAACGCGCCGACAGGCGACGCGGCTATGGAATCCACGGCCCTGTTCAGCAGGGGCAGATTGATGCTGTCGCTCCTGTAGGCAAAGGATGTCCCCGATATGATCAGGCCCAGGACTATCACTATGGAAGCGGCTATGGTCAGGCGCCTCTGCGCACGGCCCACGCCTCGTTTGAGCCAGTATTTTCTCTGTTTCTTTATGTCCGCCCTGCGCGATTTCCTTATCTGCCTGCGCTCGCGCGAGACGGCCTTCTTTCCTGCCTTCTTTCCTGCCTTTGCCTCCTTGACGGCCGCCTTCTTTTCGGCCTTCCTTTCGAGCTTTTTCTCGATGGCCTGGGCGCGCTTTTCGAAGGTTTCGATCTTTTTTTCGTGCTTGGCTGCCTGCTTTTCGAGCTTTAGGGCCTCTTTTTCCTCCTTCGTGAGCCTGTTGCGCTTCTTTTCCTCCCTGATGGCTTTTTTTGCGGCTGCCTTTTGGGCCTTCAGGGCGGATTTTTCGTTCTTTTCGGCCAGCTTCTTGGCCTGCTTCTCCTTCTTCGCGCTGCCGTCCTTTATCGCGATTTTTCTGTTTTCCCTGTCAAGCTCCTTCTTTGCCTGGGCCTCCGCCTTAAGGGCCGCCTTTTTTTCGGCCTCCTGAAGCTTTTTCTCGGCGTCCTTTATCTTCTTTTCGGCCGCCTTTGCCTTGCGTTCTTTGGCCTTCCTTATCTTTTCGGCCTTTTTTTCCGCGGCCTTTGCCGCCTTTTCGGCCTTCTTCTCCCTTGCCTGCCTGCGCCTCAGCTCCTTCTCGCTTGGGGGGCTCTCCTTCTCTTCCCCCTTGTAGGTCGGCAGCTCCTCCGCAGCGGCTTTCAGATCCACTTTTTTGACGGCGAGCCTGGCGGTTTTTTTCTTGCCTGAATCTGTCGGGCCGGGCGCCAGCCTTACAGGCTCATCGGCCTGGCCTCCGTCGGCGGACGCGGCTGCCTCGTGCGCGGATACGGCGGCCTCGGCCCCGGCCTCCGCTTCGGATCCCCCGTCCCGTGACCCGTTGCCGTCGGACGCGTCCTCCGCGCCGGCTGTCCCGCCGTCCTGCGGCTTCGACGCGGCGCCTGTCAGCCCCTTTGCCAGCCCTGCCGCACGGCTGCCCAAAAGCCTGGCCTGAGCTATTATCGCCGCCAGAAAGCCCTGGCCTTTCAGGCCGTCGAGCTGGGTGTCGCCTCCCGCAGGCCCCGACCCGGCCCCCGCCGCAACTGCATCCGCAGGCCCCGACCCAGCCCCCGCCGCAACTGCATCCGCAGGCCCCGACCCGGCCCCTGCCGCTCTTGCATCCGCAGGCCCCGACCCGGCCCCCGCCGCAACTGCATCCGCAGGCCCCGACCCGGCCTCCGCCGCAACTGCATCCGCAGGCCCCGACCCGGCCTCCGCCGTTTCCACATCCGCAGGCCCCGACCCGGCCTCCGCCGTTTCCACGTCCGCAGGCCCCGACCCGGCCTCCGCCACGTCATCGTCGTATCTTTTCGCCTTCGGCACCAAGGGTATCTCATAGGCGGGATCCACGTCGCGACCAGGCGCGAAGCCCTCGTCCGCGACCGAAGCCACGCCCTGCCCCGAAGGACCTTCGCCCCCCGCCCCCGAGGCTTCCCCGGGCGCGGCGGCGCCCTGCCCGCCATTAGGCCCCTGCGGCGCGCCATCGCCTTCCGCCGAAGCCGTCCCTACGGGCGCGCGGGCTGCGGGGATCAAATTCCCTATTATGTTTTTCAGCCTGTCAAGAAACGATGCCAATCCATACTCCTGCTGCGCGGCGCCCTGCGGGCGCAAAACGCGGATGCCCCTGTAAGATATTTTACTATGGGACGGCGAAAATTACAATTGAAAACAAAAAATATTTGCAGAACCGCGTTTTTGCCGCGTTTTCGGATTTTTTAAAAAAACCCGGTTGACAGGCGCGGATATATGTGGTATAAAATTATTAGCACTCATGCCCGGTGAGTGCTAACAAAAAATATTGCGCGTAAAAGGAAAGGAGTGGTTGATCATGACAGGGCTTATTCCGTTCAATCGCAGAGACGGCAGCCTCAATCGCACGGGGGCGGATTTCGAGAACTTCTACAACATGCTCGACGACTTTTTCAGCGATGGGCTGCTGTCGAACCGCAGCCTGACGAGGGACACCTTCAAGATCGACGTGGCGGAAACGGACGACAGTTTCCTTGTGGAGGCGGAGCTTCCCGGCGTCAGGAAGGATGAGATAGACCTCAGCGTGGACGATGACTTCCTCTGCATATCCGTGAACCGCAGCGAGGAGGCCAGCTCGGACACAAAGGGCTACATACACCGGGAACGCCGCTCAAGCTCCATGAGCCGCAGGGTGCGCCTGGCGAACGCAAGGCTGAGCGAGATCAAGGCAAAGCTCGAGGACGGCGTGCTGAACATCACCATCCCCAAGCAGGCCGACGCCGGCTCCGTGCGCAAGATAGACATAGAATGACGGTGCGCACGGTACGGAGCGCGACGGGGCTGCCGGGCTGCCCCGCCGCCTGCTTCCGGCGCGACACGCGGCGCGACACGGTGCCGGCGCCGGCGAAAATTGTCTTGACAAACCCGCCCCGTATAAGCTATCATTTAATGTGCGGCAGGGATTCTTTGCGGGGGCATAGCCCAGTCGGTTAGAGCGCTTGCTTCACACGCAAGAGGCCACTGGTTCGAGTCCAGTTGTCCCCACCACGCGAAACCCTTGGGATCTTAACGGTCCCAGGGGTTTTTCACGAAAGCCGCAGGCCTTGTCCGGCGGCTTCCAGGCAGCCCCGCAGCGACGCCTCATCCATGCCCCTGCCTATGACGACCAGCCTTCCGTCCGCGGCGCGGCCCGCAGGCCTCAGATCGGAGCGCCCATAGGCATAGTCCAGCCTGTACAGCCGCCCCGACGCGGGAACGAATCCCTTCGCGCGGAAGATCAGGCCGAAATCCCCCCTGCCCATGGCCTCGACAAGGGCCCGCATCCCCTCCTCCGTCCAGCCCTCGCGCAGGGCAAAGGACGCCGAGTCGAACGCCTCGCCGTCGCCATGGCCTTGGCAATGGCCGGCATGCCCGTGCCCGTGCCCATGTTCATGCCCGTGTTCATGCTCATGCCCGTGTTCATGCTCGTGTCCGTGTTCGTGTCCGTGCTCATGCCCCAGCATCCGGGCCGTGGCCTCCTCCGCCGAGGCCAGAAGCCGCAGCGCGTCCATCCCGTCCCAGGGCTGCGAAAAGACGGCGGCGTCCGGGTTGATCCGCCTGATCGCCCCCTCGATCTCCCGCAAAGGCGGGTCGCCCGGCCCCAGCTCCTGCACGGCGCTGAGGACCACGAGCGGGCTGCCCTTGATCTGCCTTTCATAGAACCCGCCGCAGACATCGAGAAGGCCCATCATCAGGGGGGCGCTCACCACCGTGATCGCGGCCCGGACGGAGAGGGGCAGATCCCTGGACGCCAGGCGGCAGCCCGCCAGTACGTCCTCAATCTGCCCTATGCCGGTCGGCTCGACCACGATGCGATCCGGCCTGGCGGTTTCCGCCAGCTCCTTTATCCCCTTGACGAAGTCGCCCTGCAGGGAGCAGCATATGCAGCCGTTCGTTATCTCCGTGACGGTCACGCCGGTTTCCGCGATGTCGCCGCCGTCTATGCCCGTCTCGCCGAGCTCGTTCTCGATCACGGCGATCCTTTCGCCCGCGTATGCCTCGGCGATCAGCTTGTTTATGAGCGTGGTCTTGCCCGCGCCAAGAAAGCCCGAAACGATGTCGATTTTTGTCTCCAATGGCTCACTTCCTCGAAAATCCGGACTTTGCGGCCTTCGTGTAGCTGCGGCAGAACCTATCCCTCGCCAAAAGCAGCTCCGTCGCCTTTAGCGTCTCTATGAGCGCGGTGTTGGCCGGATCCAGCACCGCGGAATCCATCCCCGCCGCCATGGCGAGGGCGAGAAACACCCGATTGACCAGCTCGCGCCTCGGCAGGCCGAAGGAGATGTTGCTGAGCCCACCCGTTATGTGTGCGCCGGGATAGGCGGACCGTATGCGGCGTATGGCCTCAAAGGCCATGGGGCCCGCGCCGTTGTCCGTCGAGACGCTCATGATGAGCGGATCTATGAACACGTTTTCTATGGCTATGCCATGCCTTTCGATCCCGCGCATCATGGAATCGACGTTCTCCATGCGCTCGTCCAGCGTCCTGGGCATCCCCGTCCTCGACTCGTCGAGCGCGAGGGCTATAACGCCGCAGCCCAGATCCCTGACCAGCGGAAGTATGGCCTCGATCTTCTGCGGATCGGCGTTCACCGAATTGATTATGGGCGGCGCCTTCGCGCGATCCGCGGCCGCGCGCAGGACGCTGGGGCTCGGGCTGTCTATGCAGAGGGGCAGATCGACGGCCGCCTGTACCGTATCCACAAGCCAGAGCATGTCCTCAAGCTCCCTGTCCGGGGAGGTGCCGGCGTTGACGTCGAGGTAGTCGGCGCCGGCCTCGGCCTGCTCCAGGGCCGTCCGGCGGATCTGCTCCGCGTCACGTTCCAGCACGGCCGCCTTTATGCTTTTTCTCGTGCCGTTGATTTTTTCTCCTATGAAGATCATCGTGCCGCCCTCCCGGATCAGTACTCCTGCACCGCCTCGTGGATCGCCACGAGATTCTCGTATTTCGCGCAGGCCGGCGCGTCGCAGCCCGGCGCGATGAAGACGCCCTGCGGGCCTATGTCGTCGAGCAGCCGCTTCACATAGTCCTTGATCTCGTCCGCCGAGGACACCGTCAGCATCGTGGATGGTATGTCGCCGAGGAAGGCGGCGTGGTCGCCGAGGATCCTTCTGGCCTTCCGCAGATCCGTCATGCCGTCGGTGTTCAGTATGCACTTCTGCCGGGGAAGCTCGAGGAAGCGCTCAAGGTCGCGGTCCCAGCACGCATCGAGATGCAGTATGGGCGTGATCCCCTGTTCGATCAAAAGCAGCGCGGCCTCCTTCATGTACGGCCACACCAGCAAGTCCCATATCTTCTGGCTTACGAGGTTGCTCGCGCCGCGCCAGCCGCCGACCCAGCGGCCGATCATGTAGTCCTCCCTGGGCAGATGCCTTATCTGCTCGCGCACGTCGTTCATCATCGCGTCCTGCACCGCCTTGACCTTGTCCGGCTGCCTGTAGCAATCCCGGAAGAACACATGGATGCTCCGGCCGCCGCATAGGTTCTCAAAAGGCGTGATCACGAGGCCGCTGTTCAGCGCCGGATAGCCCGCCTCGCAGTAACGCAGCATCACCCTGTCAAAATTCGTCACGTTGAAGGAGACGAAATCCTCCATGACCTTGGGTTCCGCGATCAGCGGCAGGATGCGCTCGAGGACCGAGGCGGCGCTGCCGTCCCGCAGTATCAGATCGTAGTCCTCATCCTCCACCACCTTGCGCTCCTCCACCTGCCAGATGGAGTTTTCCGGAAGCTCCTTGCCGGGCATCCGCACCCTGGACCACCACGACAGGACGAGCCCGCCCTGATGCCCGCCGGGATAGCCGAAGTTGAAGCAGTCGATGGGGGCCTCCCGGTTGACGCGCTCCAGAAAATCTATGTAGCAGTCGAGGCCCGCCTCATGGTCCTCCATGTACCGCGCCAGCGTCATGCCCTCCGTGTGCGTGGCCGCGACGGACTGCCCCATGAACGTGCTGACGGCGCGCCTGTTCTCGAAACGGATGCAGGCATCGACCTTCCGCCTCCGTTCCTCGTATATCTCATTATACCTCACCGAAGCGCCTCCTTGCAATAGTCTACGGCGTCCTGGGCCGTCGCCCCGTAAGCGTCCGCGCCCGAATACCTCACGACATGCTCGTCCACGGGCCCGCCGCCGATCAGTATCTTGACCTTCTCCCGGATGCCGGCGGCCTTCACGGCCTCGACCGTGTTCAGTATGGACGCGTAGCAGGACGCCAACAGGCAGGAAAGCGCCAGCACGCGCACGTTGTTTTCCCTCACGGCCCGGACGAATTCCTCCGGCGGCACGTCCACGCCGAGATCGATCACGTCGAAGCCGGCGGCGGCGAGCATCGACGCGACGATATCCTTTCCGATGTCGTGTATGTCGTCCTTGACCGTGCCGAGCACGACCTTCCCCCTGGCCGCGCCCCCGTCCGTCTTCATATGGGGCATTATCAGCCCCACGATGTCCTTGAACAGCACGCCCGCCATCATCAGGTCCGACACGAACATCTTTTCCTCCTGAAACAGGCGCCCTATCTCCGACAGGCCCTCCTGGCACTCGATGAAGACAGCCGCCGCGTCCGTGCCGCCCGCCAGCTCCTCCCTGATCGCGTCCATCAGCCGTTCCTCATCGAGCTCTACAAGCAGCTCGCAGATCCTTCCCATGCAGCCCGCCTCCTTCCCGCGCCTCGCGCACATGGCGGCGCGTCAGATTCATTTTTTCTCCGATTCGCGCCCCGCCTGGCCCTCTGCGCCCTTGGCGCTGAAAACCAGGGCGAATATCCCGAACAGGCACATCATCCCGATAATCCCGAACATCCAGTACGACGTCATTGTGAACTCGAACACCGCGATCCGCCTCCTTTCCCGCTATCCGACGGGCCTCCGGCCTTTGGCCATGGCCCTATTTGTCCTCCTTGCCGAATATCTTCGACAGCAGATGGCCAACAAACATGATGCCGAAAACCATGCAGACCGACTGCAGTATAATCTGCGGTACAAAGAACATGCCTTTCACCTCCGTTTCCGACCTAGGCCGCAGCCCTACGCGATGGCGCGGGCTTCAAGCGCGTTTTCCCTGAAGTATCCCTTCTTGCCGGGCAGCGCGCCCGTGAGGGCAATGCCGACCACGAGCGAGATCGCTATGGCGATGTACGCCCCGTGCACTATCTCCGCGTGCAGCGCCGCCTGCAGGCCGAAGGTCGTCCAGACTATGTTGGCCACCCACGCGGCGAACATGGTGACGACGGCCGCAACCGTGCTGCGCTTCCAGAAAAGGCCGATGACCGTCATCACGAATATCGGGAATGCCCATGTAAAGATCCAGTTTATGGTTGAAACGACCTGGGGCTGAAAATTGGACAGGCCTATGGCGATGATGCCGACGACGATGATGACAATGCGCATTACGCGCGTCCGCTCCTGCTCCGTCGCGTCCTTCTTCAGGAGGCCCGCATAGAGGTCGTGCGCGAAGATCGTCGCCGGGCAGAGCGCGGTCATGGCGAAGGTCGAAAGCAGGGCGCCGAGGAAGGACGCCATGATCAGGAACACGACCCAGCTGGGCAGGAGCTGCACTATGAGCGCCGGCGACGAAAACATCGCGCCGATAGGGCTGCCGTCCCCCGATAGCGTCCCTTTCATGTCGAAGACAAGCGCGGCCATGCCTATGAAGGCGGGTATGATGCAGAAGCAGCCGTTGATCCCGCCCGCCAGCCAAAGCGACTTCTTCACGGTCCTTGCGTCCTTTGCGGAAATCGCCGTCTGGAGCCCCATCTGGCTGATGCCCTGAAAGAGCGTGCAGCAGAGGATGCTCGGTATGGCGAATCCGACTATGAGGTCCGGGTTGCCGAAGATGCTCCTCATCCAGCCGTTGCCGGACTCGACAAGCCCGCGCTCGACGCCCTGCCAGCCCTCCGGGAGGTAGAAGAACAGGGCGACAAAGGCCACGATCATGCCTATGTACATGACGACCGCGTTGATGATGTTCAGCCAGGACACCTCCTTCATCCCCGCCAGGGTGACGTAGAGAATGCCGAATATCCCGCCGACGATGGCGCCCGCCTGGTAGCTCCATCCGGTCAGGGCCACAAAGGTGACGGCTATGCACTGGGTTTCGAGGCACAGGCAGCCGAACACGAGTGGCGCCATGACGCAGGCGACGAGCAGGCGGGGTTTCTTGCCGTAGAGCCGTCCGAACAGATCCGGCACGGTGCTCGTGCCTATCCGCCGGATCCAGGGGCCCGTGCACTGAGATATCACCACCATCATTACCACGCAGGCTATTCCGAACCAGATGGCCGTGCTGCCCATGCCGTAGGCGTTTTCGGTCGTTCCCCAGATGTGCGCGGAACCCAGCATGGTCAGCGCGAGCGTGACCCCGACATGGGTCGTGCCCAGCGTCCGCCCCGCCAGGGCGAAGCCCTCCGTCTGGGCCCGTCTGCGCTGGGCGCGGGCAATGACGATGCCAACGCCCAAAATCGTGACAATTTCGTAAACTATGACCGCGACAAGAATCCCGAAATGCATGTGTCCCTCCTTTCAAATCACAGGAACATCTTTGAAAAACAGAGCCGTACACAGGGGAATAAAAGCTGTCTCAATTATATAGGCTTGATTCCAGGCGTGTATAATGATTATTTCGTATGCGGCAATACGATTCGGTAATGACAGGCGGGCGGGGCGGCGAACGGCGCGGGGATACGGTTGCTGATCAAGGGGTCTCAGTTCGCGGGCAGGCTAAGCGGAGGGCGGGGCGGCGGGCATGCCCCCGCTGACTTGGAGCAAACCGGCCGCATTTCCCGGTTTTGCGAGCAAAGACTTTGGCGAACTTGGCTCACTGTCTGAGCGAAGCGAGTTTGAGCAAGTTCCCAAAGTCTGTGAGCAAAATCGCAGGAAATACACGGTTTGTGACGGAAGCGGAGGCATGCCCGCCGCCCCGCCCGCCTTTGACCAGCAACATTTCATGGGGCCGATTGGCGGACAGGCGGGCTAAACAGGCTGGGCTAAATATTCGACTAAGCCTCAAATATGGTGTATAATAGCCGTAGAGAGGTACGGCTGTCGTCGTTTGCGGCGCCCGAGGGGCGCGATGGAGCGAGCCATGAACATGCTACAGATAAAATACTTCCTTACTGCCGCCGCTTGCTTTTCTATCTATGCCTATCAGGCATTGAAGACGTACAGCCCGACGACGCAAAGGAGGGTGCTGTAAATGGCAGGGAACGACGAAAACAGAATCCAAATCCGCAACAGCATCAACGACTTCCTCGTTTTCTCGAAGGAAAACGGAGGCGACGGCGTGGATGTACTGGTTGCCGATGAAAACGTATGGCTGACGCAGAAATCCATCTGTTCTCTGTACGACACATCAAAAAGCACTGTGTCGGAGCATTTGAC
>JAISXZ010000028.1 GCA_031270275.1 Eubacteriales Family XIII. Incertae Sedis bacterium
ATTTTGTGTCCCGGCAAGGCGCCGGGTTCCGCGAATACTTGTAGTATTCACGGGTTCCGGCAACGCAGCCGGGGCGCAAAAGGGCAAGCCAAATGTGCAGGTTATTTTTTAACAGTTCCCAAGCAGGGGGTGCAGGGTTTTGAAGGACAGATACGGCCGCGACATAGAGAAAAAGCGGGAATTCGATTTTCGGCCGCCGCCCAAGGGCCCGGACAAGAGGGCGATACGCCTCATAATCATACTGCTTTTTCTGATTGCGGTGGTGATCATGGCGTTCCCCGGCGGCGGCGGAGGGAGGGCGCCGGAGGGCGCCGATGGGGGCGGCCCGCCGCGCAATGAGAATATTTGACCTCGACGGCTACACGTTCACATACAGGGGGGCGCGGCGCGCGGCCCTGCGCGATGTCAGCGCGGGCGTGGACAGCGGCGAGTTTGTCGCCGTGTGCGGGAAGTCGGGCAGCGGCAAGAGCACCCTGCTGCGCAGTTTGGCGGCCGGCCCGCCGCCGGAGGGCGAGAGCTCCGGGGAGCTGCTGTTCTGCGGCAGGCCGCTGCTCTCGTCGCCGCGCGGCGAGCGTGAACGGCGCGTGGGCTATGTTACGCAGGATCCCTGCCTGCGGCCGGCGGCCGGCACGGCCCGCCTGGGGCTGGCGGCGGGGATGGAGAGGCTGGGCTTCGCCGCCGCCGACGTAAGGATGCGCGTCGCCGAGATGGCGTGCTTCTTCGGCATCCAGCATTGGCTGGACGCGGAGATATCGGAGCTTTCGGGGGGGCAGAGGCAGACCCTGAACCTCGCGGCGCTGATGGCGCTGCGACCCGACGCGGTCGTGCTAGACGAGCCTGCGGCGCAGCTAGACCCCATAGCCGCCTCCGAGTTTCTCGAAATGCTCAGGAAGATAAACCGCGAGACGGGCGTGGCCGTCGTGATATCGGAACACAGGCTCGAGGATCTGCTGCCGCTGTCGGACAGGGCGCTGGTGCTCGACGGGGGCGCCGTCATAGCGGACGCACCGCCGGGGCAGGCAGGCGCGGCGCTGGCGCGGCGCGGCCACGACATGTTCATGTCGATGCCTACGCCTATGCGGGTGTTCATGGAGCTCGAGGGCCGGGGGCTTCTCAGGCGGGAGGGCAGCCTTCCCGTGACGGTGCGCGAGGGGCGCGAGGGCCTGACTGCGGCCCTCGGCGGCAGGCCTCTGGCGAAGGCCTCCGTGGACAGGCCCCCGGCGCCGGCCCCCGGCGCCGGGCGGGCCGCGATAGAGGCGAGGAACGCCTGGTTCCGCTACGACAGGCATGGGGACGACGTGATAAGGGGGCTTTCGTTCAGGGCGGAGGCCGGTAGGCTTTCCTGCATATCGGGCGGGAACGGCGTCGGCAAGAGCACGGCCCTTATGCTCATGTGCGGCGCCGCGCGGCCCTACAGGGGCGGCATGTACATATGCGGATCCAAGACCGGGAGCGTGGCCCCGGATCGGGATGGCGGCCCCGTCGCCGCGCTGCCGCAGGATCCCCGCGCGCTGCTGGGCGGGCGGACCCTAAGGCTCTGCCTGGAGGACGCGGCCTCGCGAAGCCTGGGCGGGCCGGCGCCGCTCCCAGGCGACGCGGGCGACGCGATAGAGGCCATGGCCGGGCTGATGGAGCTCGACGGCCTCCTTGATCGGAGCCCGGACGCCGTTTCGGGCGGCGAGAGGCAGAGGGCGGCCCTGGCCGCGACGCTGCTGCGCAGGCCGGGCATACTGCTGCTGGACGAGCCCACGAAGGGCATGGACAGCCATTTCAAGGAGAAATTCGCGGCCCTGCTGAAGGGCCTGCTCGGCAGGGGCGCGACGGCGGTCATGGTCTCACACGACATCGAGTTCTGCGCGAGGCACGCGGACGTCTGCGCCCTGTTTTTCGACGGCGCGGTGGTGTCCTCCGGCGCCCCCGGCCCCTTCTTCTCGGGAAACAGCTACTACACGACGGCCGCAAACCGCATGTCGCGGCATATATTCAGCGGCGCCGTGACGGCGGAGGAGGTGGTGGGGCTCTGCGCCGAAAACCTCGGCGGGCCCGTCAATACACGCTGTTTTTCAGCATTGTAGCCAGCATCTTAGCCGTCTCCGCCCTGGTCGCGCTTTCCTTCGCGCGTATCAGGCGGCCGCCGTCCCCGCTCTCGCTTCCCTCCATTATCCCAAGCCCCTGCATCCTCTCCACGGCCGCCGCCGCGTAAGGCGATATCCCGTCCCCGTCGGCGAAGCCGCCTGGCGCGTTTCCGCCCGCCGGCATCCGCCCCGTGCCGCCTTTCAAATATCTATCCAGAATCACGGCGATGTCCTCCCTTGTGACAGGGTCGCCGGGCCGGAATACGCTGCCTTCACCCTGCCCCTCGCCGACGACTATGCCGCGCGCGGCCGCCCAGGCCACAGCCTCGGCGTACCAGGCGCCCTGCGGGACGTCGGCGAAGGAGCCATCCCCGCCGGCACTCTCCCCGCCGGCGCCATCCCCTGCCGGCGCCGTCCCCGCCATGCCCGAGATATTGTAGAGCATCTGCACGAGCTGCGCCCTGAGAACCGTGCCCTGCGGATCGAAGCCCGTTTCCGTCACGCCGCGCACGCCCCCGCGCGCGGCCAGGAAGCCTATGTAGCCCTCCGCCCAATGCCCTTCGACGTCGGCAAAGCTGTGCCGGGCGTAGGACACGGCGAAGGAAACGGGCCCGTCGGCGAGGAATTTCAGGCTTTTCGCGGCCTCGTCGTAGAAGCTGTAGGCCAGGGGCAGGGCCTCGCCGCCCTCAATCGAGCGGATCAGCAGCGACGAGGGGTCCTCGCCGTCCGCCAGGGCGTAGGGTATGCTGACTAGCACGGGCGCGCCGAAGGCGTCCGGGGCCGTGTCGCCGAGCCTGAGCGAGAACGCGCCGGCGGGCCGGCCGCCGCCCGACGGATCATCGACGCCGAGGGACAGGCTCGCCGTAAGGGCCGCCTGCGGCGCCGCTGCGGCTATGGCGGCCATGGCTGCGGCGTCCATGCTTACGCTGCCGAGGGCGGAGCTGAGGATCAGGCGGTCCGCGGCCTTGGCGATCTCCGCCAGCGATCCCGCAGGCAGCGCCGTTTCCACGGACTTCGCGCCGTCGGCGCCCCGGACGCTTATCTCAACGGCCTTTTCCGGCGCGTCCGCGCCGCCCGTGGCCCCCGCCAGCTTCGACAGCTCCGCCAGCGCGCCGCTGACGCCCTCCGCAGCGACGGACGCGAAAGCCTTGCCCCCGTCATCCATACTGGCGTCCACGCCTATCAGGACCGTCTGTCCGGACGCGCCCCCGCCGGCTTCGGCGGCCGCTGCCGCGGCCCCCTGCCCGCCCGAGCCCGACCAGGCCGAGGAACCGGGTTCCTCCGTGTAGTCGAGCGTGTACTTCCAATGCACGCTTTCGCCGCCGTAAAGCCTGTAAACGCTCGCGGACTGCGTGGGCTCGCTCCCGTTGACCAGGTAGATCCAGCCGGAATTCGGCCCCCTGTCAAACTCGCCTAGCCCGTCTATGGACGCCACGTAGCCGCCGGCTTTGAGCGTGACGGACTTGCCCACGCCGTTCATGACGGTTTTGAGCAGATCGAGGGGCGACGTGGCGCCCGGCTCTATTATCATGCCGGAGGCCGAGGCCATGGCCTTGCCTTTGTCGTCCGTCACCACGACGCCTGCGGTCTTGGGGCTGTCGGACGAGCCTCCGCCCTGCCCCGTCCCGTTCACGTAGACCACGAAGGACGCCGTGTGCGTCCTGTACGAGACCTTCACGGTCAGGGGGCCGGGGGCGTCGAATGAGGCGGGGGCGTCGGTCGCGTATTCGCCGGCGGACAGCTCCCTGCGGTTCGATCTGTCGCTGTTGTACTCCGCGACGACCTTCATGCCGGCGGCATCGAGGCTCTGGCCGACGTCGTAGTAGGTCTTGGACGGGGGCGTCAGCAGTATGCCCGTGAGCAGATCGGCGTCGGGCCAGGCGGTGTAGGGGGCGACCTCGTTCCAGAAGCCGTAAAGGCTGCCCCCCTTCGACTCCGTCAGGTTCTTCCACACGGCGAGCGCCTGGTAGCCCTGCGCGGAGGCGTAGTCGTCGAAGGCGGCGGCGCTCTGGTAGCCCAGGCCGCCGCCGTCGGCCGTCCTGAAGGTCAGCAGATGGTCCACGAGGCTCCTGCCGTTCTTGACAAAGCGGGGATCCGCGTGGGCGTCTATGCCGAGGGCGCTGAGGCCGGCTATCACGACGGCGGTGGTGTTGGAATTCCTGCCGTATGTGCCGTCAAAGCCGCCGTCGGCGAGCTGCTGGGCGGAGATGAGCACAAGGGCCTTGTCCACCGCCTCCGTCACCGCGTCGCAGATTTCCTTGGGGACGCTGTTCACCGGGCCGTCCGCCCCGTAGTAGGGCGACAGGGCGGGCAGCATCAGGGCGGTCTCGTCGATGTTGCCGCCGAAGGAGCCGTCGTGGTTCTGCGAGTCCAGCATGAGGTCTATGAGATCGGCGCGGCGCGTGTCGGCCCCGCTGTGGCTGTAGATGCCCGTGTCGTACAGCGAAAGCACGTAGGGGGCCTCGTATATGGGGCTCATGGCGGCGACATCGCTCGCGTCTATGCGGGCGATGAGGTCTATCGCGCTGTCGGGGTCGCCCTTGTCGGGTATCATGCGGGCGTCTATGCCGAGTGAGGAGAGCGCCGACGCGGCCTTGGCCATCGGGCCGGCCGCGACAGGCACGGAGGCGAGCAGCTGCGTGAGAAAGGCGTCCCTGCCCGCCTCGGACGGGGTCCGTCCCGCCGCCCTCGCGCCGAGCATCCAGTCGGACAGGCTGTAGGAGTGGCTTATGTCGCGGGCCGCCAGCCCATCCAGCAGAGCGGCCGCAGCCTGCCGGACATCCGCGCCGCCCGCCGCGCTCAGTATTTTCAGGATATATATCTGGAAGTCGCCGCCGTTTTTGACGGTCATCTCTATCGTGTTTTCGCCCTCCGAGACAGGCAGCCAGACGCCGGATATGGAGCCCGACTCGGCCGCGTCGAGGAAATCCCCGCCGGCCTCCCTGTACCGCAGGGCGATCAGGGCGCCGCCGCCCGCGTCGCCGGCCACGGCCGACAGGGTTACGCCGTTCGCCGCGCCCACGAGCAGGGGCGCGTCCCCCACGGAGCTGAGGGCGCTCATGGTCGCCATGCCGGGGAATTCCAGGGTGAAGGATGCGAGCGAGGTGTCCGCGCCCTCGGGCTGGCTGGAGGACAGCGCCGTTATGTTCCCGTCGCCGCCCGTCGTCAGGACTATCCTACAGTAGGGGCGAGAGATGCCGGGGGCGTCGGAATAGAACTCGAACACGGAGTCGATGCCGGAGCTCGCGCCGTAGGGATATGGGTACAGCTCGAACGACGCGACGCCGTTTACGCTGTCGGTGCGGGCCTCGCCGCCCCAGGACGAGTCGTACTTCACGGCCGCGTCCGTGACGGGGCTGACCTTCCCCGTCCAGTCCGTCGTATAGAGGCCGAGCCTCACCGACGCGACGGGGCCGTAGGCGCCATTGTTGTCTATCTGGCTGCCGACGAGCCTGAAATAGGCGTAGCCGAGCAGATCGTTGTAGCCCCCGTCATAGGGCGATATGTAAAGGACCACGCGGTCGCCCGGGCTAAGCTCGGCGCTGGCCGCCGCGACGGGCGCGGAGGCGTCGTTTATGTAGAAGGCCCAGTACGCGCTCCCCGGCAGGGCCACGCCGCCGACGGTCGTTATCATGTCGTAGTTGCCACGGTCAAGCTCGGCCGCGGCAAGGCCCGCGCCCGAAAGCGCGGCGTCGATGGCCTGCAGGGCGGAGACCGTGGCGGCGCCGGCCGAGGCCAGCAGGGCGCCATAGTCCAGCGCCGTCTCAGGGAGCAGGGTGAGGGTCCCCGCGTCCACGGCCCCGCCGCTGACGCCAAGGCCGCCGGCCTCTATCCTGACGCTGACGTCGCCGTCCGCGGCGTGCGCGGGCGGGGCGAAACCTGCGGGCCCGAGGCCCGCAAGCAGGGCCAATGCAAGCGCGAACGCCAGCAGGCGGGACGCCCTTCGGCCGATCCTGTCTATGATGTCCATGATTCCTCCGCTCCGTTTCCGCGCCTGCGCCGGCGCAAACAAAAAGGCCGTGAGAAAACTCACAGCCCGTTTTTACTGCAAACGAGGGAAAGGCATGGCGCAAAGCCCTTCCCCGCCCATGGCCGGATGTTCCGCCGGCGCAGGGGCGCAACGGGGATGCCGGCAGATCCGCATACGCGCATCAGCCGTCGTTCCCCATGTCCCGCGCAGGCAATCTGGCTTATGGCTTTCGCGCCAATCACAGCGGCGGTACCGCG
>JAISXZ010000047.1 GCA_031270275.1 Eubacteriales Family XIII. Incertae Sedis bacterium
AGGCGCAGCGCCTCGCCGAGCGTGGGTATCTCCATGAACAGCGGCTTCGTGATGCCGCGTTTGTTGAAGTTGAGCCTTTTCAGCTCCGACAGCGTATGGTCCTTTACATAGCCCCTGCCGTTCGACACCCGGTCTATCGTCTCGTCGTGTATCACCACCGTCTCGCCGTCCCTTGTCATCTGCACGTCAAACTCGACGCCCTGCGCACCGTACTCCGCCGCAAGGGCGAAGCCCGCCAGCGTGTTTTCCGGCGCGTCCGCATAGGCCCCTCTATGTCCCCATATCTCCATTTCCAGGATGCCGCCTTTCCTCGCGCCCAGCCCCGCCGCTCACCTTCCGGCCCTGCCGGCGCAGCCCATGGCGAATTCCAGAACCTTCCTGCCGCAGCTGCCGTCGCCGTTGGCGTTCAGGCCGCGATGGTAGGACGCCCGCTCATCGCTGAACGCCGGGATCGCCCCGGAAACGACGCCCTCCACGTAGTCCCCGCAGGTCATGAAGGCACTTTCGCCGTATACGTAGGGCGGGATGGCGTCCCTGCCTTCCAAGAGGCCCGCTATGCCTTCCACGGCGATCTTCGCCTTGCGGACGCCGCCCGTCGCCGCGTCTATGTGCAGCAGGCTGCAGTCGTAGAACGAAAAGGCCGTCAGGCAGCCCTCGCGCCTGGCGTAAAAGACGGTGGCGGCGCCCGGCGCCTGGGCGTAGTAGGGCGACTCCCTCTCGCCGAGGGCGTAGCCTAGCCCCGTGTCCACGGCCGTCGCTGCCCCCGTCGCGGGGTCTATGCAGAACAGCTCGTTGACGCCGTAGGGAAACACCCATACCCTGCCGTTCCAGAAGCATATGGAGGCGAAGTCGGCAAGCGGGGGCGCCGATGTGTCCCAGGTCAGCGGCTGAAGCTGGTGCTCCCGGCATTCGCCGCTTTTCATGTCCCAGCTGACGACGCCGCTCTGCCTTTCAAAGGTGCCCGGCAGCAGATATTTCGTGAGCCAGAAGCGGCTGCCGTCGTATGCTATGCCCGCATATCGAACGCCGGGCGGGCCTACCCTGTGCAGGGCCGTCTTCATGGACTGAATGTCCAGCTCGACGACGATGTTCCCCTGCGGCGTCGTGAAGAACAGCGAGTCCCCGACAGGCCCCGAGCAGGCGCCTATGAGCCCCAGATCCTCGTTGAATATATGCGGCGCGAAATCCCTGTGCCAGCCCGCGTGGTACTCGATGCCGCCCGTGCGTTTGTCGTACCTGGCGAAGGCCGTGCTGTGTATGGGGCTGAATATGGCGAAGCCCTCCGTTTCCAGGGCGGTGGCGAAGCGGGCGCCGTTGCGCACGGCCGGCCTGAACCTGGGCGGCACCGGGCGCTTCTCCCACGAATCGGCCGCCGTGTCGTATATGGCCCACTCCTCCGCGCGCACAGGCGGCAGAAGCAGCCTGCCGTCCCCTATGCCTACAGGCTGGCCGTAAAGGCCGGTGATGTTTTTCTCGCCTGGGACCGAGGACAGGCGCGTGGCGCGCCCCGTCTCGAGATCGAGCCTGCAGAGGGCGTTCACGTTCCCGCAGAAGACATACGCGCCGCCCACGCCGCCCCCCCCGCCCCCCGCGTGTGGGAAGCAGGGCGCCGTAAGCGTGTCCGAGGCGCGAAGCGCGCGCAGCTCCTCCTGCGAAGGGGCCAGCGGCATGTCGAAATTCATCAGGAAGAGCGGCTTCCCGGTCAGCGCGTACAGATGCACCAGCGACGAGCTGCCGTCCCCTATATACGCGTCCGACAGGGCTATGGCCGCGCCCATGTCCGGCGTATGGTCCACGACGCCTATGCCCAGGCGCCCCACCATGCCCCTAAGCTCGGCGTATGCGGGGCCAAGCAGCGGCGCCATGGACGCTATCGTGGCCTGCATAAGCGGATGCGGCCGCCACAGCAGCGCGATGTCGCCCCTGCCCTCGAACAGGGAAAACATCAGGCGGAGCTTGGCGAAATACGCCTCGCCATACCGCAGCATGGAGGCTACGCTGGTGTTCAGCAGGAAGACCTTCCTTCCATCCAGCCCTTCCCATCCGGCGGGCAGGGCGGGCCTGTCCCTGCCCATGTTGACTATCCTGTCCACCTTCGGGGAGCCGAGCGGGGCGATGGCATACTTCACGCCCACCCTTGCGTATGCCGCCGCGTCCTCCTTCGACGACGCGATGAGTAGGTCCGCCGCAAGATCCGCGGCGGGCGCCGCGAAGGCGAGAGCGGGGGTCGCGTCGCTCGCGTAGTAGGGGACATAGACCAGCAGGCCCACATTGCGCTTAAGCTCGCGCGAATAGAAGTCCGGATGCACGGACGTGACCCTGTTGCCGCCGTCATACGGATTGTGGATGAAGGCGATGTCGGGCGAGACTGCCTCCATGTCGAAGTCGCCGTACGGTATCACGTCCACGCGTTCGGGGAAGAGCCCGCCCTCGTAGTGCGGCGCCGCGAGGCGCCCCGCCCCGTCCCTGTCGTAATAGGGTATGGGCACGACCGAGACGAAGCAGCGGGGGTCGGCGCAGGCCGCCTCCCATATGCTTTCAAACGAGTCCCACATGCTGGCCTTGTAGGGGAAAAAGGCTATCTCCTTCTTTACCTCCCTTTCCGACCTGAGCTCGCCGGATATGCCCTGTACGCCCTTCGCAATTTTTTTCGCCGCGGCCGCGGCCTCCCGAGGGTCGAGCGCACCCCCGATCAGCGCCTCGATGGCCGCCCGCAGCTCGGATATGCGCCCGCCGTAGTGCGCGTAGCGCCTTTCGGAGAG
>JAISXZ010000231.1 GCA_031270275.1 Eubacteriales Family XIII. Incertae Sedis bacterium
ACCTGCACATTTGGCTTGCCCTTTTGCGCCCCGGCTGCGTTGCCGGAACCCGCGAATACTACAAGTATTCGCGGAACCCGGTGCCTTGCCGGGACACAAAATTGCTGCGCCAACTGCACACTTTATTTTTTAACAGTTCCTAATCGTTCGGTTGCCCATGATCGCTGTTTGCGCCTTTCTGAATCAGCCCCGCAACCCGGAGCCCAATCGCTTCGGGTTGCGGGGTTTATGATGCCGGATTATCTGTATACGGTGTCGCCCGCGACATACTTCGGCGGCACCACGGGTATCTGCAAATAGGAATCGTATTCCCCGCCGGTATGGACGACGTGCTTTCCTTCATTGATATAGTCATAGTCGAAGGGTTCAAACCAATTTTCGCGGAAGTAGTGTCCCGCAAGTTCGACGCGCAGCTGCTCTCCCTTGTGGTAAAGCCTGCTGAGCGGCCATATCTCGATGTCAATCGGGACGATCTGTCCGGGGGACAGCTTCTCGATCTTGCCGTAGGTGTGCTGCGGCCTGTAGTCCGTGCTTTTGTCTTCGTCGAGCTCGCGCATGGACACGCGCAGGCGCCCGGTCGTGCCGGGGTGCGGCGCGCCGATGATATTGGCGGGCAGGAACTTGCCGTCGGCGCCGAGTTTCTGGATGCTCGCAAAGATATCCATGTCGTCGTGGCCTTCCGCCTCTACCCACAGATGCAGCTTCATGTAGCCGGTCAGCTCCGTATCCTCGTCGAACCTGAAGTCGAACGTCGTCTTGCCTTTCTTGGCGTCGTAACGCGCCTTGGAGCTTATGGGGTATTTATCGTAGCCCATTGAGCCCTGTCCGGCGTTGAGGTAGAGCTTCTTATAGACCGTCCGCGCCAAGGGGAAGGTCTCCTCGGGCCGCAGCTTTTGGGCATCGAAATCATAGGCGTCCATGACGTCCATGCGCACCGGCGGCGTCGATTCCCAGCCGTTGCGGATCCCCTTCAGGTAGCGGTCGAAGAACAGCTTCAGATCCGCAAGGTTCTCGTGCATGTAAAAGTCCGCCCATTCGAAGTCGCGGTGTATGCGGATCCACTTCTTCTTGGAGCTGATCTGCTGGAAGCCGTCCGTCGACCCGCGCAGATGGAAGTGCAGCCAGCCGGCCGTGATATACGCTGGCACGTCGATCTCCGCCAGTTTCGGCACTTTTTCGGCCCAGTAGGCGTCGAAGGCCGGATGCAGCTTCGTGTTCGAATAGTAGTCGTCCATCCAGCCCTTGCCGTAGAACGGGTAGACGAGGAAGGGGTTGAATCCGCACTCGGGTATCCCCCCGATGCAGATGAGCTCGCGGTATGTGTCGACGACGCCTTCCCAGGGCGCGATGGCGGCCAGATGCGGCGGCTTCTGGGAGGCGGCCTTCCACTGGGCCACGGCCAGCCCAGAGGAGCCCGACATGCCGATCTTGCCGTTGCACCAAGGCAGCGTCGCGAGGAACTCGATGAGATCGTAGCCGTCGCGCGCCTCCTCCTGCGTCGTCACGTCTATGTCCCCTTCGGAATTGTTCAGGCCGCGCTGATCATAGCAGCATACCGCGTAGCCGTGCCTGCACCAGTATTCGGGGTCGGGCCCTTCAAAGGGGGTGCTGCGGGAATAGGCGTCTTCCGGCACGCCGAAGGTCTGGTACGCGGCGACCTCGTCCGGCGCCGGATCGTCGAGGCTTGCCCTCTTCGAGAACCAGCTGTACGCGATGATGCACGGTATGTTGGTCTCGCCTTCGGGACGGTATATGTCGCAGTAGGCCTTGCTGCCGTCCCTGAGGACGACCTCGACGTCCTGCTCGCAGATGATGCCGGGGGCCGCTTCATATGTGCGCGGGTTGAGCTCTGGATAGTCGCCGAATCCGTCCTCCACGTAGACCGGAAGCCGGCCTTCCTCCTTTGCTTTCTTGGATCCCTCGCCGATGGGCGGACGTTCCCTCAGCTTGCTGTATACAACGTCGATCTCGGTCTTTCCCCCGTCGTAGCTCACCTTCCTCGTAATCCTTTCATGTGCCTCCGGCTCGACGGTCCTGGTCGCTGTCCTGCTCTCGACTGCCATTTCTGAATCTCTCCTTTCCAAAATCCTGTGTTTCGCGCACGGCTGCGCGCGGCTATGCCTCCGCCGGCCGATACGGATATTCGCCTATCGGCACGTCCTCGGTCGCGATGCCGATCCCGTCGCCCGATTTCTCGGCGATGACCCACTTAAGCCAGCTCTTGTTGTCCTGCTTGGGATAGTCCTCGCGATAATGGAAGTCGCGGCTCTCCGTGTGCGTCAGGGCCGCCTTCAGCACGATCTCCGTGCACAGGGCCATGGTTTCGGCCTCGTGGCACAGTTTGAGCTCGTGATAATCCTTGGCGGTCAGATCGCTCCTGATCTCCTGGCGCATATCCTCCAAGGCGCCTATCGCCTTGTTCAGGTTCTTCCCGGAACGGATGATGAAGAATTCGAGGGGAAGCGCGGCGGCCTGGATCCTGTCGAACATCTCGCGGGGCCCGATTTTTCCGCTGTGGCCAAGGCTTGCGTAGGCATGTTCCCTAAGCGCCTCCACCTGATCGGCCGTCGCATCGACGACATCCATGCCCTTCGATTCCTCCGCGGCGCTCATGCCGCCGATGCGCCCCGTCGTCGGGCAGTACATGAAGGGGCCGCCGCGGCGCCCGGCCGGCTGCGGCGCGGAGCCGAAGATGGCGCTGCCGTTGCCTGTATCGAGCCCGACGGAATACAGGCCGGGGACCGTCGTCCTGAAGTTCTGATCCACGCGCACAAAGCCTGCGTTGCCGTGAAGCGCAAACTTGGCCTCGGGCTTGTCGCCGAGCCCGCCGAACACCTCTTTCTCGCGTTCCTCCAAGCGCGTGACCCAGCTGATCTTGTCGGGAAACTGCCTTCGAAGCCCGCCGACTATCGGGTTGTGTATGTCGCCGGCGACGACCTTCATGGCTTCGCTCAGCTTCGACAGATCTATGTAGAGGGGCCCCCTGCCCTCCCGGTATTCCCTTGCCATGCCGAGGATCATCTCCGCGCAGACGTCCTGCGCCGGCCAGTCGACATACTTGTCCCAGACGTTTTCGCCGTCCTGGTTGAACACGAACATCTGCGCCCCGTGCAGGGTCTCGCCGGTCTTGGCGGCCGCGACCTCCAGGAACACGAATTCGGCGTTGCGCACCTGCGCCCCCGCGTTGAACGCAAGCGAGTTGCCCTCGCCGCTGTTGGTGAACATGCGCGTCGCGCGGAAGTTGTTGGCGCCGCAGGCGAGGATGACGGTCTTGGCCCGGAAGATGCAAAAGTCGCCGCTGATGATGTCAAATCCCACGGCGCCGACGACGCGGCCGTTCTCTTTGAGCAGATCCGTGATGTTGACATGGTTCTGAAGGCGGACGCCCTTCTTCTCCGCCGTCTTGCGCATGTTGTCGGCGCAGTACAGGTTTATGCCCATCATCCACCAAGGGCCGACGGGCAGGTCGAAGTAGCCGAAGCTGCCGTCCTCGTGCTTTGTAAGCTCCACGCCCCATTCGTCCAGCTTTTCAATCGTCGGATAGACGTGTTCCGCATAATTCCTGAGCGCCTTCTGATCGTTCAGGTAGCGCCCGACCTGTGTTGAGATGTACTCGCAGTACTTGTCGAGATCCGCCCCCTTCTTCAGCGCGACAATCCCGTTGCCGCCGCGAGGCGACTGCCCCGCGAGGCCGGTATACGCCTTGTCCACGATCAGGACCTCCGCGCCGCTTTCCCGGGCCGCGATTGCCGCCGGTATGCCGGCCATGCCGCCGCCCACCACAAGGACATCCGTGGTCAGGACATTGCCCAATGCCTCTAAGCTTTTCATCGCTGAAACCTCCCCAGTCTCATTTTCTACCTGATAAACTCGAAAACGGGCGTAGGTATTTTGGGCTGCACGCGCAGGCAGTCCTTGGGGCAATGCTCCTCGCAGATCAGGCACCATTCGCACTCCTGCGGATATGCGCCTACCGCCTTCTTCTTTGTCTCGTCGAAACGCAGGACATCCACGGGACAGCTTTTGACACAGAGTCTGCAGCCTATGCACTTCTCTTCATCGATAATGATCCTTTCAACCCTTTCCACTTGCCCGCACCTCCTCTTTGCCCGAATGACAGCGGCACGAATTTGGGGCAGCCGGCCGCCGCTGCGCCTCTTCAGCCCTTGTGTCCGAACGCCGGCAGGACATTGTCTATATGTTCGAAGATATCGACTGCCGGATAGACCTCCCATTTGAATGTGAAGCCTATCGGGTCTTCCCAGACGGCCTTGTCTATCTCGTCCGTGGAGCCGAACTCCCAGACGAAGACGTTGCGGTCGCCCTGCGCGTTTCCTGCGAGAAGATAGGCGTCTATGAGCCTGCCGGATTTTTTCTGCTCCGCAAGCCAGCCCTTGTGCGCCGCAAGCAATTCGCCGAAATTCGGCGGCGGCGATCTGTAGAACTCCTCGGTATGGGTCGCCATTCTTATAAACCTCATTTCGCGCCCTCCTTAGGGATTCAAACCCTTCTCGCCGCCAGGAAGCCCTCATGTATGGCGTCGAATATCATGCGCGGCCGCGCGCAGTCCCCAAGCGCATAGACCTCGATATCGGTTTCCGCTTCCAGCTGCCGCCACAGATCCGACCTCGAGGCAAAACCCGACGCAAGCACGATGCTGTCCGCTGGAATCTCCTGCTTTCTGCCGAACCTGTCCACGATTACGGCCGTCCCGTCCCTTACCGCGTCGAGGCGCTGCCCCGTCATGATCCTCACCTTCGCGCCAAACAGCCGCTCGAAATACGCGGGCTTGTCCATCAGGACGCTAGGCAGGATCTCGTCCAGCATCTCCACTATCGTGACTTCCTTGCCCTGCTCGCCCAGGTATATGGCAATCTCCGCGCCCGTGGCGCCGCCTCCGATGACAACCGCCCGCTGCCCAAGCTGCGCGCCGCCGCCGAACACCTCCAACGCGTCCGTGACCATGGGATTGTCGATGCCCTGTATGTCGAATTTTCGCAGCGCCGCCCCCGTCGCGACGAAGACGGCATCGTAGGCGCCGTTTTTGATGTCGTCGGCGCCGGCTTCCTTATCGACCACCTTCACATCGAGTTTCTTTATCTGGGCCTTGTAATAGTCGATGAGCCTTCTGATATCGGCTTTGAAGTCGGGGAACGACGCCTCTTTCAGCGTTCCGCCCAATTCGCGCCTTTCGTAAAGCGTCACGTCATGGCCGCGCAGCGCGCAGACCCTGGCCGCCTCCATGCCGGCGGGGCCCCCGCCGACCACGGCTATCTTTTTAGGCTTTTCGGCCTTGGTCACCGGGAGGCTGTCCGGCTTGAACAGCGCAGGGTTGACCGTGCATTCTATTACGCGGCCCGGCAGCAGGCTTCTGTCGTGGCAGCCGTCGTTGCAGCGGATGCAGGGCCTGATGTCCTCGGGCCTCCCTTCCTTTGCCTTCTTGGGCCACGCCCCGTCGGCGAGGAAGGGCCTGCCGGCCCCCACAAAGTCCGCGTCCCCGTTCTCGAGTATTTCCTCGGCGATCCCGGGCGTATGGATCGAACCGCCGACGATTACGGGTATGCCTATCTCCCTTTTCAGCGCGGCGGCGGCCGGGACATTGAGCGCCATAGGCTGCATCATGGACGGCGCGGCATGGATGGCTTCCGCGTGGGTGCCGCCGATGACATTGATGACATCCACGCCCTCCTGCTCAAGCGCCTTGCATACCTCTATGCTCTCCTCAAGCCCTATTCCGCCCTGCTCGTACTCGATCATGCTCATGCGCACGCCGAGCGGGCAATGCGGGCCGATCTTCCTCCTGACGTCCCTTGCGGCTTCAACGAGGAACCTCATGCGGTTATGAAGCGATCCGCCGTACATATCGCCGCGCCTGTTCTGCCCCGGCGACAGGAAGTTGGTTAGCAGGGTGCCGCAGGCCGCCTGGATCTCGATCAGGTCGAAGCCCGCGATCATCGCCCGCCTCGCGGCGTCGCCGAAGGCGGCGACGAGCCCGTGTATCTCCTCGACGCTGAGCTCGAACGGTATCGCAAAACCGTGCTGGTACCATCCCTCCGCCTGGATTCTCGAGGCCGCTTTAACGCCTTCGCCGCCCACGAATCCGCCGTCCCTGCCGGGATGCACGATTTGGATCCCGGATTTGGCGCCGCGGTCGGCGATGGCGCCCGCAAGCTGCGACAGGCCGGGGATATGCGCGTCGGACGCGGCGCTGACGCCCATGTGGCGTTCATGGACGACCATCGCGTTGTCCATGAAGATCAGCCCGGCGCCGCCTTCGGCCGCCTCCTCGTAGCTCTTGATCTGCCGTTCGCTTACGGAGCAGTCCGGGTTCCCCAGATAGGTCCCCATCGACGTCCTTACGATCCTGTTGGGGAGCGCAAGGCGCCCGATCCGGCCCTTCTGAAACAGTTTGGGATAATGCCTGTTCATGTCGTCTCCTCCATCTGCCCGCGCGCCGCGCGCCGGGGCCTTATGCGCCATCCCTCGGGCTGCCGCCCCTTACGGCCTTCGCCTTATCGAAGAAAAAGGCAAGCACAAAGCCGGCGACGGCGACTATGCCGAGGAGCAGCAGGGTCGGCTGGTAGCTCGAGTTCGCATGAAGCATCATGCTTCCGACCATTACGCCCCCTGAAGCGGCAAAGAGGCTGAGGCCGAAGCCGAGCCCGAATATCTTGCCGCTCGAACCGGGAGGGAACCTCGTCATGATGGTGCTCGTCAGTCCGGGAGAGAGGGACTCCATCATGAATCCCAGTATGAACAGCACCACGACGAACAGGGGGATATTGCCGGTGACGAAGCTGAGCTTCGTAAGGAGTATGCAGATCGCCAAAACCGCAAAGGCGATCATCAGCCATGGCTTGGGCCTGCTCTTGAACACCTTGTCGATGAGGATGCCCGCCACCAAGGAGCCCACCAGCATGCCGATCGTCAGAAGCATGCTCACAAAGGATGCGAATTCCGCCCCGTAGCCCAGGCCCATGGGGGCGTCTATCGCTATGTATCCCGGACTCAGATCGGTGTAGCCGTTCTTGCACCAGCTGGCGAGGGTAAATGCGATGATGACGATATAGAGCAGCGGCGCGCGAAGCACCTCCTTGAAGGCCGCCTGCGCGGTCAGGCCTTCTTCCGACGTGGCGGGCGCCTGCACGACCACCTTCGTTTTGTTCATCACGGCGAACATCGCTATGATCATGACAAGCGCGACGGCCGGGAGAATCGCGATCGTCATCATGGCCGTGCGCCAGTCCCCGGCCGTCTGTCCGAGCCGCATCCCCATGATCAGCAGGGAGAGCGTCAGGCCGAGCGGGAAGCCCGCGCCGACGACGCCCATGTAGGTGGCGCGGTTCCGCGCAGGGAAGTACCGCACCCCGATGGGTGTGACAGCGGCGAGGATCGGGCCCGTCGCGAAGCCGCAGATGACGCGCATCGCTACCGTGCCGGACAATGTCTGCGTCATGATCGGCACGAGAAGCGCCATCGCCACAAGGACTATCATTGCGCCAAGCATCAGATGCCTAAAGCCGAACCGATCGATCAGGAAGCCCGCAACCAAGGCGCCGAGCCCCATGACCAGCGTATAGAGCCCCATTCCGTAAAAGGACATCTGCCCGGCCGAAAGCCCGAACTCATCCGCGACGAGCCCGACGACGGGCGCGAACTGGATAAGCTGCGCGCCCTGGCCCACCCACGCGATCATCATCGCGATCATCACGAACCAACGCGATTTGGGATACTCCGCAGAGGGTTCCGCGCCTTTGGGATTTACTGCTGCTGCCTCAGACATTTGCTCCTCCTTTCTTCCGCCGCGTTTGCGGCAACTGCACTGCCTCCGCCTGCTGCCCCAGACATTTGCAATTTGCCTCTCCTTTCCTTCACCGTCACCGTATCTGCGACAACGATGCTCCGCCCGCGATGCCGGCTGTAAATCAGCTTTGGCATGCGATAACTTATTTTTACATTTGCGGTATAAGGTGTCCATACGCAATCCTGCGAGGACGTTCAGGCCATATTGGGCATCTTCGCGAAATAGGCAAAAAAAAACAGACACGCCAAGTCTGTCTGCCTAATTTATGTGGACATCTATGCATTTTCTGTCTGGCCGGGGCAAGAGGTGTTTTTTTGCAGGAGTGGCGGCCGGGCGGGCTCAGCGCGTCTTTTTAGGGGCGCCCGCTGAAAAAAGGCCCTGATACAATGATCGTGCCACTATGGCAGCTATCACTTTCGTCGGCTCCTTGCAGCCGTCAAAAATCCAGGTGGTAAGGAGCGCCTGAAGGCCGCCCGCAAAAAAGTGGCTCGAATAGTTCCGCTCTTTGATGGACGCGACATGGGAAAATTCCATTAGCTCCATAAAAATGCGCCGGATAGAGTCAAGCCAGGCCTGCCGGAAAGAGGTCCTCTCGGAGCCCCTTAAAAAGCATCTGATCATATCGACGCGTTCAACATACTTTTCCAGAAATTTGCTGTACGCCTCGATGTACTCGCCGTATTCCCCTTTGACGGTGGACAGGTCTACATTTGAGTGCCCCGTTTCGATGAAGGCGATCATGCTGCTCTCGCACTCATGGTAAA
>JAISXZ010000085.1 GCA_031270275.1 Eubacteriales Family XIII. Incertae Sedis bacterium
TTCGCCGAGGAGGCGGACTTCATCCGTTCTCTGAGCGACGCCGAATACAGGGAATTTCTGTCCGGCGCGGCGGGAATGGACGTGTACATGTGGCCCTTCGTGAAGGCGCTCGGCGAGAAATGGGGCGACAAGGGCATCAAGGCCTGGGATTGGTTCCGCATGATGCACATCGCGTCTTGGGGCTACGTCGCGGGCTATCTGGAACTGTCCGAGGTCTACGCCTTCGCCGAGCCCATCGCCGAAAAGCTGCGCTCGACCTTCTCGTCTTGGGACGAGGCCACGGAGAACTACATGGACGGCTACGCCTATTGGTCGCGGACGGACGTGTCCGAGCCGGACACGCAATACGAGCGGCGCCTCCAAATCTACGACGATCTGAAAGCGGCGCAGGAGAAGGACGGCCTGCTGTTCGACCCCTCGGTGTGGAAGCAGGGGACCGTCAAGCGGCCGGGCTAACGGGGAGGCGAATTTTTGTCGCCAGCATCTTTTCCATCAAATCCGCAGGGGCAAAGGATACCCGGGCCACCTCCAACGCATTGCTAAACCCTTTTGCCCGAAAAGGCTTGTCGCCCGCTGTAATGAACAGATAAAAGGCGGTCTGCTGGCGATTGCAAAGAAAAAGGGTCTTTACCATTTTCATGTTGAGCTTTTCATCAATTTGGGTGCAATCATCCATTGTGATTGCCTCGTCGGTGTCCACGCGCTCAAATGGAATATGCAGCCCGTCAAGAGCATGGTATGTTTTTTCCTGCAAATCCGTCTTGAACCCAGACGGCGGCAAATACAGCATCCGGATCAACCGCCTTTTATCAATCAATTCCGACATCCCGACGCCGGTGTCGAGTAGGTCCCGGTGAATTCGCCGTTCTTTGGAAATGAACCCGCGAATGGCATCCTGTGTGCCCGTGTATCCCTTTTCCTTCAAGCGTTCGTGGATTTCCCGATATTTCAGACCCTCTGCCTTCATGTCAAGGACTTCTTTGCGATACGGCGCCCGGTACGGCGCCCGGGGGGGTTTTGAGTGGGTTTTGCGAGGGCGGCCGCCTATGGACTGGTGCGCGGCATGTGTCGCGGCGGGCCGCAAGGATGGCCTGTGCCATTTAGCGAGGCGGCGGCTGTCTCGGCTATGAAGCCGATGTCGGCGTCGCTGAGATAGGCGTGCATCGGGATGCTGAAGATCCGCTCGCATATATCCTCGCTGACGGAGAGATTGCCGCCGACGGCGGAGGGCAAGAGCCCGTCCCCGTAGACCGGCTGCCTGTGCAGCGGCGTCCTGTAGTACACGGCCGTGGGCACGCCTGCGGCGTTCAGGCGGCCAGTCAGCATATCGCGCTCCGCCCCGTCCATGGCGAGCAGGGAATACTGCGCCCAGCTCGATCTGTAGCCCGCCTCCGCCGCAGGGGCTGTCAGGGCCTTTCCGAGCAGCTCCCCGTAGCGCCCCGCGATCTCGTTCTTTCGCTCCGTCTCCCCGTCGAAGATATCCAGCTTTTCGAGCAGCACGGCGGCCTGCATGTTGTCGAGCCTCGCGTTCAGGCCGAGCCTGACATTGTGGTATTTTTCGCGGCCCTGCCCGTGGACCCTTATGGAGCGCAGCATGCCGGCATACTCGTCGCTGTCGGTGAACACGGCGCCGCCGTCGCCGTAGCAGCCCAGCGGCTTCGCCGGGAAGAACGAGGTCGCCGACACGTCGCCGAAGGAACAGGCCCTTTTCCCCCCTATCATGCCGCCGAAGCCCTGCGCCGCGTCCTCGAGGAAAAACATCCCCTGCTCAGCGGCAAGCCTCCCGATCTCGATATTCCTCGCGGGCAGGCCGAAGAGATCGACCGAGATGACCGCCTTCGGCCTGAGCCGCCCGGCGGCCTTTACAAGCCCTATGGCCTGCCCGAGCCTGACCACGTCCATATTGAAGCTGCCGGCCTCGACATCGACGAAGACGGGCGAGGCCCCTGTCAGGCTGACGGCCTCGGCCGTGGCAAAGAAACTGAACGCGGGCACAAACACAGCGTCCCCCGCGCCTATGCCCCACATCATCAGCGGCATGAGAAGCGCGTCCGTCCCGCTGGAGCAGGCTAGGCAGTGCTTGGCCCCGACATATTCCGCCAGTCGGCCCTCGAGCTCCTCCGTCTCCCGGCCAAGGACAAAGCGTGCGTCCCCCATCAGATGGTCGAGCCTCGCCCGCAGGCCGCCCTCTATGCGCCGGTACTGGGATTTCAGGTCTATGAATTCCATGCTCATGTCACTGCCCGCCCATCACGCCATTTTTGCCCATCTCGGAACCCATTGCCTTCCCCGCGCGAGACAAAATCGCCCCAGAGCCCGATCTGGACAAAGACTGCCGCGGCGTGTGGGCAGCCTCGATTCAAGCAGGTGGGCAGCGGCATGCTCATCCGCAGCTGTGCCCTTCCTGCGCATAGACCCTCAGCACTATGTCGAGCGCGATCTTCCCGTCCTTGCCCGAGATGTACGGATCGCGGCCGTCCCGCACGGCGCTTATGAAATCCGCGTACAGGGGGCTATGCCCGTTCCCGTAGACGTCGATGATCTCAGGATCGCGGGTCTCCCCGTCGTATTCCCGCAGATCCGCGAAACGCCAGGTCTGCACCCTGTCCACGGCCATGCCGCCGATGACAGCGGCGCCGGTCTCGCCGAATATCCCAAGGGTCTCCTCGAGGTTTTCGGGATAGACGCAGGCGCTGCCCTCGACTATGCCTATGCTTCCGTTCCCGAAGCGCATTATCGCGGCGCCGAAGTCCTCCGCCTCTATGTCGCGCAGGAAACGCCCTGTCATCCCCATGACCGTCTCGGGCGCGCCGCCCATCATCCACTGCAGAAGGTCTATGCCGTGGATGCACTGGTTCATCAGCGTGCCGCCGTCGAGCTTCCAGGTGCCGCGCCACGGCGCCTGGCTGTAATAGCCGGCGTCCCGGTTCCAGAGCACGCGGACCGTCCCGTTGACCAGCTTTCCGAACCTGCCCTCGTCCAGGGCGCGCCTGAGCCTCTGGATGGGCGGGTTGAAGCGGTTTTGGTGGCATACCCCCAGCCTCAGCCCATTTTGCCCCGCGAGCGATATCATGGCCTCGGCGTCGCCCGACGAAAGGGCCATGGGCTTTTCGACCAGGACATGCAGGCCGCTTCTTAGGCAGTCCAGCGCGACCTCCGCGTGGCGGCCGCTTTCCACGCATACCGCGACGGCGTCGAGGCCCTGCTCGCCGAGCATGTGCCGATAGTCCAGGCAGGCCGCCGGGGCTTTCCCGCCCGGCATCCTCTCGGCATAGGCGCGGGACGCCTCGGCGGCGCGGCCGGGGACGATGTCGCATACGGCGGCCAGCGCCGCAGCAGCCCCGTTCGCCGCCAGCGCCTCCACGTGCTTCCGGGATATACGGCCGCAGCCTATCATCGCGAATCTCAGCCTGTTCATTGCGCCGCAAAGACCTCCTTGTATTCCTCAAACGCAGCCCTCAGACCTGTTTCTGCGTCCCTTGGCATCCTCATTTGGGGTTCGCCGGGCGGGTATTGATCGAAGCTTTCCGTGTTCGTGGGGCCTGTATCCGATCTTAGCAGGCTTTCAAAATTTACCAGCATCATTATTTCCGCCTCGTAATGCCTCCGCGCATAGCTCTCGATGCTGTCGGCCTGGTACAGCGGCGTTTGCAGTCTGCACAGTATCCGCCCTGCGTCAACAGACTGATCGATGAAGTGCAGCGTGTTTCCTATTGGAAGCCGATTCAGGATTGCCCATTTAAATGAATCCAGGCCTCGCGATATCGGTATTATGCCGGGATGGCAGTTGATGATCTTTTTGTTTCCTATAGCTTCGCCCGGAATTATTCCCGCGCCGGCAATTATGTAATAGTCGCAAAAATCCCCGATATCCGTCTCTGATCCGCAGGGGATATACATCAGGCCAAGGCTGTCCGCAATCTGTCGGCCTGACACGCCGGTTCCCTGCTCCGGCCTGTGCTGAAACAATACCTCGCGTCGGTTGCGCTGCCTGTACGGAAGGGCGAATATCGTCATTTCGTAGATCGGATTCACGCGCAGCCCCAAAACCAGCTGCTCCGTCTTCAGATGGGGTGCGGCGTATGTGATTATCCCTATATTTAAACCCATATGCCGGCACAGCCCCCAAACGCTTCCCTGCGCGCGTTCCCCCTCACAGCAGCTCTATCCTGTCCCGCGCGGCTACGGACCTCGCCGCGTTCTTCGTGTCGAAGACGAAGGCCGCGCTCTCCGCCACCATGCCGTAGTCCACGTCGGTGTGCGCCGTCGTGATGACCACCAGATCGTAGCCCGCAAGCAGCTCCGGCGTGATCGCCGCAAGCCCCTTGCGCGGGCGCCCCCCGTGGACGCACTCCGGGACATGCGGATCGTAGTAGTCCGCGACGGCGCCGGCGGCCTCGAGGCATTCCAGCACCTTCAGGGCGGGGCTTTCGCGGCAGTCGCCCACGTCCTGCTTGTAGGCCACGCCGAGCAGCAGCACCTTCGCCCCGTTCAGCGGCTTTTTGAAGCGGTTCAGTATCCTTGATATGCGTTCGGCCACATATTCCGGCATCCTGTCGTTCACCATCATGGAGCTCTCGATCATCGAGGTGTGGAAGCCGTGTTCGCGGGCCTTCCACGACAGATAGTACGGATCCAGCGGGATGCAGTGCCCGCCGAGGCCGGGGCCGGGATAGAAGGGCTGGAAGCCGTAAGGCTTCGTTTTCGCCGCCTCTATGACCTCCCAGATATTGATCCCCATTCGGTCGCAGAGCACGGCCAGCTCGTTGACGAGGCCGATGTTCACGTTTCTGTATGTGTTTTCCAGTATCTTTTCCATCTCGGCGACGGCCGGCGAGGACACAGTATGCACCTCCCCCTCCAGCACGGCGCCGTACATCGCGGCGATCAGCCCGAGCGCGTCGCTGCCTATGGCCCCGACGACCTTGGGGGTGTTTTTAGTCCTGTATACCAGGTTGCCCGGATCGACGCGCTCCGGCGAGAAGCCCAGATAGAAATCCCTGCCGCAGACAAGGCCGGAGCCGGCCTCCAGCAAGGGCTTTACGAGCCCCTCCGTCGCGCCGGGGTATATGGTGGACTCCAGGACGACCATGGCGCCCTTTTTCAGCCGCTTCGCGATCTCCATCGACGAATCCCTGACGAAGCTGACGTCCGGCTGCTGATGGCTGTCGAGCGGCGTCGGCACGCATATGGCTATGAAATCCGCCTCGCCGATGAAGCCGAAATCCGAAGTCGCGCGAAGCATGCCGCTCCCCACTATCCCCTCGAGGTCATCGCCGGCCACGTCCCCTATGTAGTTCTCGCCCCTGTTGACCATATCGACCTTGGCCTGCTGTATGTCGAAGCCCACGGTCCGAAAGCCGGCCTTGGCCTTTTCCACGGCCAGCGGCAGCCCGACATAGCCGAGCCCCACGACGCCGACCCTTATCTCCCTCTTGTTGATTTTTTCCAGCAGCACGTCTTTCATTCCAGCCCCTTCGACCCTGCGGCGCGGTGCGCGGAACCCGGTGCGCATGGCCCGCGCGGGGCCGCCCGCCGTGGCTTTATTTTAACATGGCTGCGCCGTAAAAACAATGGCGGCAGGAATGGAATTCGCCGATCAATCGCGAACATGTCCCCACCTCTCGCCTCCTGATCTTCAATGCCCAGTCCGCAGCCTTGAGCGCCATTTCCACAGTATGCCATGCGCCCTCCCAAGGAAAAGGAAAAGCCTTATATTTGTGCATGCCAGCCATAATCTGCTGTTGCCATAATATCCCCTTTTTTTGATTTCGTTCTTCAGT
>JAISXZ010000132.1 GCA_031270275.1 Eubacteriales Family XIII. Incertae Sedis bacterium
CGCCGCGTCAGTTTTGTTCAGATCGGGTTCTGGGGGCGATTTTGGCTCCCGGAGCGTACTGCTTGGTACGTGAGGAAGCCAATAATCGCAGCCAGGTTCCGAGATGGGCAAAAATGGCGCGGCCCCTCAGCTTTTTCCAAAGCCGCACTTGGGCCAGGAACACAGATCGCAGCCTAGGCAGAGCCCGCCGTGCGCCAGTTTTTTGACGTCGCCGCGCGTAAGCCTCTCGCCCGCGAGAAGCCTCGGCACGAGAAGGTCGAACACGCTGACGCGGCTGTACATCACGCAGCCTGGCAGCCCCACCACGGGGACATCCCCTATATAGGCCAGGAGGAACATGGCGCCGGGGATCACGGGCGCGCCGTATGAGACCAGCTCCCCGCCGGCCTTCCGTATGCCCGACGGCGTCCTGTCGTCCGGATCGACGGACATGCCGCCCGTCACGGCCACTATCTCCGCGCCGCGCGCGATCAGGCCCCCTATCGCGCCCGCTATCATGTCCTCGTCGTCGTCGGCGAGGATCCGCTCCGTCACCGAGCTGCCGAGCTCGGCGAACTTGCCCTCGAGGACCGGCCCGAAGGCGTCCTCCACCCTGCCCGAATATACCTCGCTGCCGGTTATGACCAGCCCGGCCCTCATGCTTCTCAGGGGGACGATGTCGAGCATGGCCCCCCCGCCCTCGCGGCAGGCCCTCTCCGCGCCCTCCACCACGCCCTCGCTGACAAAAAGCGGGATCACCCGCGTAGCCGCGAGCTTGTCGCCCGCCCTGACGCGCTGGTTCCCGTGTATGGACGCGAACATTATTTCGTCCTGCTCCGACAGTCGGGAAAGCATGGGCAGATCCACCTTGAGTATCCCGTCCGCGTCGGCTATGAGCTCTATCTTGCCCTCGCGCGGGCCGCTCAGCCTTATTCCCCTGCCCGCCGCGGCCGAGGCTATCCTGAGCGCCGCGTCGTCCTCGTGCACGTCGCTGCCGCCCTTTTCGACGACGTAGAGATGCCTCTTGCCCATGCCAAGAAGGGTCTCTATGTCATCCTCGCGGACGATGTGGCCCTTCACGAACCTCGCGCCCTTGAACTCACCCGGTATTATCTGCGTCAGGTCATGCGCGAGGGCCATGCCTATGGCCTCCCTGATCGGAACCTCTTTCAAGACACACCTCCACAGTCTCATACAAGCTGCCTGATCGGCGCAGGGCGCCGGTCGTCGGGCCGGGGGACAGCCATGACAGCCATGACAGCCATGCCCCGGCCTAGCGGGCCCTTATGACGCCGCCCCTAGGGACCTCGAGGCCCAGGGCCTCCACGATATCCGCGCCGGACAGCTCCGACACAAGGGCCTTTATCGTCCCGCCGTGGCAGACAAGCGCCAGGTCGGGGCCGCCGCCCGCGGCCGCCGTAGCCGCTGCCGCCGCCCGCAGGGCCTTCCCCGCCCTGTAGCGGAGGTCATAGAAATTCTCGCCGCCGCTGCGCTTCCAGCCCGCGAGGCCGGCGCCCCGCCGCGCGTACTCGTCCGGGTACAGCCTCTTTATCTCGCTTATGGGGCGGCCGTCCCAGCTGCCCAGGTCCAGCTCCCTCAGCCTGGGGTCCTCGCGCACGGCCACGGGCGCCCCGCCCCGCCGCGCCCCGCCGTTCAGCCAGCCCGCCATTATCCGGGCCGTCTCGGCCGCCCGCGCGAGATCGCTGCTGTATATGGCGTCCACGCGCGCGCCGAGGGCCGCAAGCTCCCGCGCCGCGCCGAGGGCCTGCCCGCGCCCCGCCTCGGAAAGCGGCGCGTCCGTCTGCCCGAGGAATATCTTTTCCTCGTGCGCCTCGATCTCGCCGTGCCTTATGAGAAATATCCCGCCCGCGAAGCCGTCCAGGGCGTCCGGCGGGGCCGCGCCCTCGGGAAACCCTTCAAGGCCCTCGCAGAACGCCGCCATCTCCCCGTAGCCCTCGGGCGTGTCCATGTCCAGCACTACGCCCTCGTCGCCCGTCTCTAGCAGCTCCATCCTGTCCTCGTGGAGCCGGGTCAGGGCCTTCAGCCCGCCCTCGCCGCCGTATCCCCTTATCTCCCCGGCGAATTCGGGCGGTATCAGCAGGGGATGCCCCTTCTTGCCGCGATAGCAGGGCGCGATGAAGCGGCCCGGCATCCTTTCGCCCGCCGCAAGCAGGGCCTCGATGGAGCGGGGCGAGGCCATGGGGCAGTCCGCAGGCAGCAGCAGGCAGACGGGATCGCGCCCGCACAGCTCCGCCGCCTTTTCCAGCCCCGCGCGCACGGACGAGAACATGCCCTCCGCGAAGCGCGGGTTCCACGCCTCGGCCGCCCCCTGCTCCGCTATCAGGCCCGCGATCAGCTCCCTGCCGTGGCCCGTGACCACGACGGCCCTGCCGGCGCCGGCGCGGCGCAGCGAGCCTATCGCCCTTGCCAGCGCGGGACGCCCCCCTATGTCGAGCAGGGGCTTGAAGCCCCCCATGCGCGAGGAATAGCCCGCCGCGAGCACGATCCCTACAGCCTCAGCTGTCATGGTCCGAGGCGCGCGCCTTCTTCAGATTGCCTATCCTGCGGCCCCTTTCCCGCAGAATGGCGGAAATGTCATCGAGCGGCACGTCCAGGCAGGCCAGCAGCACGAGTACGTGGTAGGCGAGATCGCAGACCTCGTTCTCGAACAGGCCTCGCGCCTCGGCCTCGGCCTCGGCCCCCCCGCCCCAGGGCGGGGACGGCGC
>JAISXZ010000133.1 GCA_031270275.1 Eubacteriales Family XIII. Incertae Sedis bacterium
CGGGTTCTGGGGGCGATTTTGGCTCCCGGAGCGTACTGCAAGCGGGAAACTGCGTTTCCCGCTTCCGTTAGGGGGCTCATCGCCCCCTTCGGCGGCCGCCTGCGCGGCCTGAACACCCCTAGGACGGGAAGGGGGATTCCCCCTTCCATCCCCTGATCGCATCGCGGCACAGGGCGCCGTGATGCGATTAGGTACGTGAGGAAGCCAATAATCGAAACCAGGTTCCGAGATGGGCAAAAATGGCGTGGCGGGTGAGTAGTAACCACTCATCTACTGTATAGGACGACTTGTCCGCCCGGCGCCAAAAGCGTGCCCGCCTTGGGGTACTGGCCGGCCACCTGGAAATCCTGGCTGTCCGCCCCGATCGGCGAGGCCGCATACGCCAGCCCGGCGCCGAGCAGGACGCCGGCCGCGTCGCTGCAGTCCATGCCCGCCAGATCCGGCACCGCCACGTAGGAGCTGTGCATCGCCACAAGCTCCGCCTCCGTGTACTCCGGCTGGATGTTCATGTGGCGCAGTATCTTGGGCATCATGTCCTTTATGCCGGGGCCGGCCGTCGTGCTTCCGTAGTGGACGCCCTGCGGCTCGTCCACGATGAGCAGCACCGCGACCTTGGGGTCGTCCATGGGCGCCATGGCTATCATGGACGAGGTCACCCTGCCGGTCTTGTAGCTGCCGTTGTACAGCTTCTCCGCCGTGCCCGTCTTGCCGCCGATGCGGTAGCCGGGCGTCTTGACGACGCTGCCGCCGCTTTCCTCGACGACGAACTCCATTATCTTCTTCACTTCATCCGCGGTCTGCTCGCTCACCACCTGGCGCACGACCTTGGGGGCGAAGCTCTCGACTATGGCGCCGTCGTCGTCCGCCAGGGCCTTGACGAGCCGGGGCTGCATCAGCCTGCCCTCGTTGCCTATCGCGCATATCGCGGTCAGCATCTGTATGGGCGTCACGGAGATGCCCTGGCCGAATGACATGGTGGCGAGCCCTACCGGGCCGGCGGTCTCGCGGCTCTGCACGAGGGGCATGCCCTCGCCGGGATAGTCGATGCCCGTCGTCCCCGTGATGCCGAAAAGCTCCAGATACCTGTAGAACCTGTCGAAGCCCATGCGCTGCGCCAGCTGTATCATCACGGGGTTGCAGGAGTTGCCTATCGCCTCGGTGAGGCTTTCGGGGCCGTGCGGATTGTAGTATCTCCAGCATCTGAGCGTGTTCTGGCCGACGCTGTAGTAGCCGCTGCAGCGGAAGGCGTCGTTTGGGCTCGTCACGCCCTCCTCGAGGGCCGCGGCGGCTGTCAGCAGCTTGAACGTGGAGCCGGGGTCGTACACGTCGCTCACCATGGGGTTGCGCCACATGCCGTTCCAGTAGGCGAGCTGCTCATCGGGGCCCAGGGCGGCCACGTATTCGGCGGCCGAGGGGTCGAGCGGCGTGCGCGGGTCGTTCGGGTCGTAGTCGGGCGTCATGCACATGGCGAGCACCTCGCCCGTCTCCGGGTCCATCGCTATGGCCATGACGCGCTTGGCCTGCGTGTCCTCCGCGACCTTGTCCACGGCCTGCTCGACGTAGTACTGCACGGCCTCGTCTATGGTCAGGACCACGTTGAGCCCGTTCTGCTCCTCGTAGCGCTTTTCGAGGCCGAACGCGAGGCTGTTGCCGGCGCGGTCGGTGTCCTTGATCCAGCGCCCCTCTATGCCCAGCAGATACTGGTCGTATTCGAGCTCTATGCCTCCGCGCCCATAGCCGTCGTCGCTGACCGTGCCCAGCACGTGGGCGGCGAAGGCGCCGTAGGGGTAATAGCGGCTTACGCTCTCCTCTATCTCGACGCCCATGAGCCCTTCCTCGCTGACGCGCGCCCTTATCCTGTCCGCAGTCTCCTTGCCGACGTCCTTCGCGACCCTTACGAGGGTCTTGTCCTGGGACGCGAGCCGCAGGATCTCGTCGCCGTCCATGCCGAGCTCGTCCGAAAGCAGCCCTATGGCCTTCGCACGGTTCAGCTCGCCCAGCTCGGCGGAGGCGCCCGAAGCGAGGTTCGCCGGCCTGATCCATATGCGGAAGGAAGGCGCGCTGACGGCCAGCCCCGTCATGTTTCTGTCGAAGATGGCCCCGCGCTTCGCGGGTATTATGACGTCCTTCGTCTGCCGCTCCGCCGCCTGTTTCGCGTAGGTGTCGCTCGCCACCACGGATATCCAGCCTATGCGGCCGGCCAGCGCGACGAAGGCGAGCGACACGAAGATGAACGTGAAGATCATGCGCCTCTGCGTGCGCGTGCGCGGGTCCGGCCCGCTTTTTTTCGCGCCGCCTTCGCCCCGCCTTTCAGAAATCATTCCTGCCTGCCTTCATGCCTGCCTTCATGCCTGCCCTCATGCCTGCCGCGCCTATCGGAGCTGATAGGCGTTTTCCTTTATGTACTGGGCGAAATCGTTCGATTCCGTGGTGTCGGGCGTCTTCCTGTCGAGGTACACGAACTGCTCCGCGGAGGGGTAGACCATCCCCATCTCCGCAGCGCGCCTCTCCACCGCCTCTATGTCCACTACGTCGTTTATCTTGATCCTGAGCGTCTCTATCTCGCCGTGTATCGCCGCGGTCTCCTTTATCGTCTGGTTCGTCTCCCGCTTGATGGAGGCGGCATAGCTCATCGATATCACCATGGCTATGCATATCACGCCGGCCACGGCCATGAGCAGCAGCAGCGCCCTCCTGTCCCACAGCGGAATGGGCTCGGCCGCCTTTGCCCGTCGCGCCGGCGGCCTCTCCCTGCGCTCTGCGGGCCTCATGTTGACGCCGCCGTGGAGCCTCTCCCTGTCCATCCGCCCGTATCCATGCCCATAGCCCCTGGCGGGGCTGCTTCCATGCGCAGCCATGCTAAAGCTTCTCCAGGACGCGCAGCTTCGCGCTGCGCGAGCGCGGGTTTCCCTCCGATTCCTCTTTCGACGGCCTTATGGGCTTCCTCGTCAGCCTCCTGCCGTCCTGCAGCCTGCCGCACGCGCACTCCGGCAGCCCCTTGGGGCAGACGCAGGGGCTCTCCCTTCTGGCGAAGCGTTCCTTGACGATGCGGTCCTCCAGCGAGTGGAAGCTGATGACGCACAGCCTGCCCCCGCTTTTCAGAAGGTCAACGAAGGCGTCTATGGCCTCCGCGAGCCCGCCGAGCTCGTCGTTCACCTCTATGCGTATCGCCTGGAATGTCCGCTTCGCGGGATGCGGCCCTTCGCGCCTTGCCGACGCGGGTATGGCGGCCTTTATGATGTCAACCAGCTCGCCGGTGCGCTCTATCGGCCTTTCGGCCCTGCGGCTGGCGATGAACCCGCTTATGCGCGAGGCCCAGCGCTCCTCCCCGTATTCGCGGATTATCCTGGTCAGCTCGTCGCGGCCGTAGCCGTTCACCACATCGCCGGCCGTTAGCCCCGACGAGGCGTCCATGCGCATGTCCAGGGGGGCGTCCCGCATGTACGAGAAACCCCTTTCGGGGCTGTCGAGCTGGAAGGACGAGACGCCCAGATCAAGTGCCGCGCCATCTATGCCCTCTATGCCGTTCTCCGCCGCTATGCGCGCTATGTCCCCGAAATTGCCGCGCACCAGCAGCTTTTCGCAGCCGAAGCCCTCCAGTGCGGCGCCGGCCGCGCGTATGGCGTCCATGTCCCTGTCTATACCCAGCAGCAGCCCGCTTCCGCCGAGCGCCCCGCATATGCCGGCCGCGTGCCCGCCCCCGCCGAGCGTGCCGTCCACGTAGACGCCGCCGGGCCTTACGGCAAGCCCCGCCATCACCTCGCCGAAAAGGACCGGGCTGTGGAAGCCGCCGGGGCTCAACCGACCGGGCCGGCGCTTCTAACGCCGCTCTTTATCGTGGACACGTAATTGCTGAACTCGGCAAGCTGGTCGCCGTCAAGATTTTCCTTTCGGAAGGCCGCCCGGTCCCATATCTCCACGCGCTTCGACACGCCCACGGTGACGATCTCCTTGCCCAGGCCGACCCGCTCGCGTATCGCGGCCGGCACCGTCATCCTGCCCTGCCTGTCTATGTCGCATTCCTCGGCGCCCCCGTAGTAATACCTCAGCAGCCGCCTTACCTTCTTGTCGTCCTCCGGAAGCTCGTCCATGGCGCCCACGAAGCGCTCCCAGCCCTCGAGGGTATAGGCGTAGATGCAGCCGTCCAGGCCGTGCGTAAGCATGCATTTCCCCTGGAAATCGCCGCGGAACTTGGTGGGCAGTATCATCCTGCCCTTTTCGTCCATCGTGTTCTCAAAAGCGCCAAACAGCATTGGTGGCCCTCTCGTGCTTCCGAAAGCCGGGCCCGCGCCGTGCGTGCCGCCGCTCCCCGCTATACTCCAATCTACACCATTTCAAACCATTTGACAACATTTTTTCTTCAAAAACATGGGCGTGAGGCCGCATTTTTTGTATTTTTCATGGCCTCGGCGATCCTGCGGCTTTTTTTTCACAACATCTTGTGCCTCCGGCGCGGCAGCCGTCAATATACGCGATTCGGATCTGCGGAAGGGGGCGGGAGGCGGAAAGGCGGGGGCGCGGCGCCTACGCGCGCGGACGCAAAAAAACCCTGCCGTCGCGGAAAGGCAAGGTTTCTTGGGATGAGCTGTTTCAGGAAGGGCGCAGGGCGGGTTTTCACGATGCTGTGCGGGGGCGGGCGGGATGGCGGGGGCGCGGCTCCGCTATCCGTCCCCGTCCACGCCGATCGCCTTCTCCACCGCGGCTATCTGCCGCGCCACGCTCTCGGACGAGGTGGAGCCCTCGGATTTCTTGGCCTCCATGCAGGCCCTCACGTCGATATGCCCGTAGATGTCGTCGTCGAAGCGCTCGGAAAAGCCCCTGAGCTCGTCGAGCGACAGGTCCTCTATGCCCTTGCCCTCGGCCAGGCAGTAGAGCACCATCCTTCCTATTATGCCGTGGCAGTCGCGGAAGGGGACGCCCTTCTTCACGAGGTAGTCGGCGGCGTCGGTGGCGTTCAGGAAGCCGGCCTTGGCGGCGGCCTCCATGCTGTCGCCCCTGACCTTTACGCGGGACAGCATCTCCGCGAATATGGACAGCGAGTCCCTGAGCGTGTCGGCGGCGTCGAACACGAGGGGCTTGTCCTCCTGCATGTCCTTGTTGTAGGCGAGAGGAAGCCCTTTCATGACGGCGAGAAGCCCCATGAGCCCGCCGTACACGCGCCCCGTCTTGCCCCTTATCAGCTCGGCCACGTCGGGGTTCTTCTTCTGCGGCATGATGCTGCTGCCCGTGCTGAAGGCGTCGTCCATCTCGACGAAGGCGAATTCCGACGAGCTCCACAGCACGAGCTCCTCGCAGAAGCGCGACAGATGCATCATGCAGATGGAGGCGCAGGACATGAATTCCAGCGCGAAATCCCTGTCGCTCACCGCGTCCATGGCGTTCTCGCATATGGAGGCGAAGCCCAGCTCGCGGCGCAGGAACTCCCTGTCCGTCGCGTAGCTCACGCCGGACAGCGCGCCCGCGCCCAGGGGCAGCGCGTCCATCCTGCCCAGGCAGTCCCCGAGCCGCCCCATGTCGCGCAGGAACATCTGGCAGTAGGCGAGCAGATGAAATGCGAGGCTGACGGGCTGCGCGCGCTGCAGATGGGTGTAGCCAGGCATCACCGTGTCCCTGTGATCCTTCGCCATGGACACGAGAAGCCCCACGAGGGACCTAAGCAGATCGAGCGTGGCCACGATCTCGCCCTTTAGGTAAAGGCGCAGATCCAGCGCGACCTGGTCGTTCCGGCTCCGGGCGGTGTGCAGCTTCTTGCCGGCCTCGCCCACGCGCTCCGTAAGTATGCCCTCGATGGCCATGTGTATGTCTTCCATGGCGGGCCCGAGCTCTATGGCGCCCGCCTCCATGTCGTCCAGTATGCCCTTGAGCGCGCCCTGTATGGCCTCCGACTCGCCCTTTTCTATGATGCCCTGCCGTTCGAGCATGCGGCAGTGGGCGAGGCTGCCCGCGATATCCTGGCGGAAAAGGCGCCTGTCAAAGGATATCGAGGCGCCGAATTCGTCGGCCGACGCCGCCGCCTCGCCGGAAAAGCGGCCCTTCCATAGCTTCATGCTCATTGCCCGCCTACTTCGGCTGGGACTGCCGCCCCTGGAGCGCGCGTATCTTAAGCGGCAGCGAAAACAGGTTTATGAAGCCCTCGGCGTCCTTCTGGTCATAGACCTCGTCCGCGCCGAAGGTGGCGAAGCCCTCGCTGTAGAGGGAGTTCGGGGAACGGCTGGCCACGGGCGTGGCGCAGCCCTTGTACAGCTTCATGCGCACCGTGCCGCTCACGGGCTCCTGTATGCTGTCCACGAAGGCCGAGAGCCCCTGCCGAAGCGGCGTGTACCACAGCCCGTCGTAGACGAGCTGCGCGAATTTCAGCGCCACGGCGCTCTTGTAGCACAGCGTATCCCTGTCCAGCACCAGCTTTTCCAGCGCCGAAAGGGCGCGGTAGAGTATGGTGCCGCCCGGCGTCTCGTAGACGCCGCGCGACTTCATGCCGACGAGGCGGTTCTCCACTATGTCTATGGTGCCCACGCCGTGCTCGCCGCCCAGCTTGTTGAGCCTGGACAGAAGGTCCACGGGCGCCTCCGCCCGGCCGTCCAGGCTCGCCGGCACGCCCTTCTCAAAGCCGATCTCCACAAAGGCCGGCCTGCTGGGCGCCCTCTCGGCCGGGACGCTCATGACGTGTATGTCGTCAAGGTGCTCGTTCCACGGATCCTCCAGGTTGCCGCCCTCATGGCTGATATGCCAGAGGTTCTGGTCGCGGCTGTAGATCTTCTCGCGGCTCTGCGCGACCGGGATGCCGTGCTTGGCGGCATAGTCGAGGCAGTCCTCGCGCGACCTCATGTCCCATATGCGCCAAGGCGCGATTATCCCCAGGGCCGGGTTTAGGGCGTGTATCGTGGTCTCGAAGCGCACCTGGTCGTTGCCCTTCCCCGTGCAGCCGTGCGCTATGGCGCGCGCGCCCTCGCGCTCGGCTATGTCCACGAGCTTCTTCGCCATCAGCGGCCTCGCCATGGACGTGCCGAGCAGATAGTCGTTCTCGTAGACCGCGCCGGCCTTAAGCGTCGGCCACACGAAATCCGTGAGGAACTCCTCGCGCATGTCGAGTACGAAGGACTTCGCGGCGCCGGTCGCGTAGGCTTTCTCGTTGACGGCGCCGAAGTCGTCGTCCTGGCCGACGTCGCAGCACACCGCTATGACGTCCGCGCTGTAGTTCTCCTTCAGCCACGTGAGTATGACGGAGGTGTCAAGCCCCCCGGAATACGCGAGCACGATCTTCTCGTTTGCCATTTCTGCCTCCTTTAGGACTCGTCCAACAACAGCGGCGGGCGCGGCGGGCGGACGGCCGCCCGGCAATACCATTCTACACACTGCGGGGCGCGAGGTCAAGAGGCAAGATGAGTATTCAGCCGACGGGCGGGGCGGCGGGCATGCCCCCGCTGACTTGGAGCAAACCGGCTGTATTTCCCGGTTTTGCGAGCAAAGACTTTGGTG
>JAISXZ010000201.1 GCA_031270275.1 Eubacteriales Family XIII. Incertae Sedis bacterium
CCTACGGCAGCCCCTTCAGCGACGTGCGGGAGGGCGCCTACTACGCCGAGGCCGTCGGATGGGCGGCGGCGAACGGGATCGTCAAGGGCTACGGCGACGGCAGGTTCGGCCCGGACGACAACATCACGCGGGAACAGCTCGCGGCAATCCTCAACCGCTACGAAGCGTTCAGCGGCAAGGCGCCGGCCGAGGTCGCGGCGGGCGTGGAATTCGCCGACCGCGCCGAGATCTCGGATTACGCGAAACCGGCGGCGAGCGCCCTTGCCGCGCAGGGCGTCGTAGAGGGCAGGCCTGGCAATGTCTTCGACCCCAAGAGCGAGGCCACGCGGGCCGAGGTCGCAGCTGTCCTGCACAGATTCATCGTCGCCGTCGACGGGTAAGGCTCCGACGAAATGCGGTGTCAAGAAATCAGCCAAAACAACGCGAAAACAGTTTGAGGGGGCGGCAAATGCCGCCCCCTCGGATTGTCCGGACCGTCAAAAGAGCGCTCCCCCAACCCCTTTGCATACAGTATATAGGAGAATCAGGGCGATGTCAACCATAAAATTGAAATGTTTCCTGTATTTATTTAAACGCCGCCGCCCTTGATTTATGGCAAAATATATAATATACTGTATGAAGGCCACAGGGCGCGCGGCCATAATGCGGATTTAGGCGCCGCGCGGCCTTTCCGTCTGCGGCCGGAATGGCGACGGAACTGGCCCTAAGGAGCGACGGAGGCGGATATGAGCGAATTGCTGGTTCTTACAGAGGAAAACTACGAGAAGGAGATCGCGGCCCCGGAGCCCATGGTCGTGGATTTCTACGCGGACTGGTGCATGCCCTGCAAGGCCATGGCGCCGGTGTTTGACAGGGTGGCGGGCGAATACGGCGGCAGGGTGCGGTTCGCGAAGATAGACGTGGATCAAAGCAAGCAGCTTGCGATAAAAAACAAGGTGCTGAGCATACCGACGCTCCTGTTCTTCAAGGGGGGAGAGGTGGCCGACCGCGTTAGCGGGCCTATAGATGCAGTACAGCTAAAGAACAGGATAGACGCGCTTCTGTAAAAGGTTGCTGCGCGGCGGGCACGCCATTTTTGCCCATCTCGGAACCTGGCTGCGATTTTCGGCTCCTCACGTACTTGCTCTGTACGCTCCGGGCCAAAAATCGCCTCCAGAACCCGATCTGAACAAAACTGGCGCGTCCGCCACGCAGCTTTGATTGAAGTGTTGCGTGGCGGGCACGCCATTTTTGCCCATCTCTGAACCCGGCCGCGTGTCTCGCGGGGGGATATGCTTGGTTTTGGCATGTTTGATATATCCAACTTGATGGTCGTGCTCTACTTCGTCAACTTCATCATCGCGCTGACGATAATCTTTCTGGAGCGAAAGGATCCCTACGCCACGCTTGCCTGGATAATGATACTGTTTCTGGTGCCGGCCCTGGGGATCGTTTTCTATTTTTTGTTCTCGCAGAACATAGCGCGCCAAAGGATATTCAGGCTGACAAAGTACGAGGAGCTGGTGATAAACCAGGCGCTCCAGGAGCAGATGTCGGCGGTCAGGCAGGACCGCTTCGAGTTTGTGAACAAGGAGGCCAGGAAATGGCATAACATGGTGTCCCTGCATCAGAGCTGCGCGAACTCCTTCCTGACGCAGGACAACCGCATTTCGATAATCACGGACGGCATCCACATGTTTGACGCCCTCCTGGACGACATAGGCAAGGCGTCCTATTCCGTGAACGTGGAATACTTCATCGTCAAGAACGACGCCGTAGGCCGCAGGCTCGTCTCGGCGCTGACCGAGAAGGCGCGGCAGGGCGTGGAGACGAGGCTGCTGATAGACGCCATGGGCGGGGGGCAGTTCAGCGAGAGGGACATGGACGAGTTCCGGGCGGCAGGCGGCAAATTTGCGTTTTTCTTCCCCACGAAGCTGAAATACCTGAGCACCAAGCTGAACTACCGCAACCACCGCAAGCTCGTCATAATAGACGGGAAGGTAGGCTTTCTCGGCGGCTTCAACATCGGCAACGAGTACCTTGGGAAGTCCAAAAGGTTTGGCTGCTGGCGCGACACGCATCTAAGGCTGACGGGCAGCTGCGTCCAGGACATGAACGCGCGGTTCATGCTCGACTGGAGGTTCGCGGCCAAGGAGAGCATGTTCATAGCGCAGGCGTACTACAGCGAGCCCGAGAAGGCCGGGGCGTCGGCGGTGCAGATCGTCGCGTCCGGGCCGGATTCGTCCCGCGAGGAGATCAAGCACGGCTACCTGAAGATGATTTCGGCGGCGAGCAGGAACATATTCATACAGACGCCCTATTTCGTCCCCGACGCGAGCATACTGGACGCGCTGAAGACGGCCGCCCTGTCGGGGGTGGACGTGCGGATAATGATACCCCACATGCCGGACCACATGTTTGTCTACTGGGCGACGTATTCCTATGTGGGGCAGCTTATAAACGTGGGCGCGAGGGCGTTTGTCTATGACGCCGGCTTCCTGCACGCGAAGACGATGGCTGTGGACGGGGAGGTGGCCTCCGTCGGCTCCGCGAACTTCGACATCAGGAGCTTCCGCCTGAATTTTGAGACCAACGCCTTCATATATGACGCG
>JAISXZ010000087.1 GCA_031270275.1 Eubacteriales Family XIII. Incertae Sedis bacterium
GTTACTACTCACCTACTTAAATCGAAACTACTCACACGCCGCGTCAGTTTTGTCCAGATCGGGTTCTGGGGGCGATTTTGGCTCCCGGAGCGTACTGCTTGGTACGTGAGGAAGACAATTATCGCAACCAGGTTCCGAGATGGGCAAAACTGACGTGGCGGGTGAGTAGTAACCAAGAAGGTGGCGATATTGCTCAAGCAAGACCTTCAGCAGATCTATATAGGGCCTTATATACGGGTTCCCGTTGTCCGCGAGCCATACCGCGTCGAGGCCGCTGAAGGTGTCCGGCAGCTCGAACACCTTCAGGAACTCGCTGTCCACGTCCCGCAGGAACATATCGCACACCACGACCTCGTCGTCGTTTTCAAGGCAGCTGATCAGGCCGGAGGTGCTTTTGGAATACCTCGCGATCTTGGGCTCAAACCCGTGCCTAAGCGTGTTTTCCCTTATGAATACGTAGTGCATGGGCATGGCCAGCGGCGAGTTCACGACGAATTTCTGTGTCCTCAGATCCTCGTAGGTGATGCTCTCCTTCGCGCTTAAGGGGTTGCTTTTGAGCATGCAGACGAGCTTTGGGCAGACGATGACGGGCTCGTAGCTCAGATCGTCCGTGAAATTCGGCTCCTCCATGCGCAGCGTGAACATGATGTCCAGCTCGCCGCTGTTGAGCTTTTCGCGCCAGCGGCTGTAGACGACGTAGTCCCAGGAGAAGCCTATCCCCGGAAAGCCGCGGGCAAGCTGTTTCCCCGCCAGATGGAACGAGGGTATCTGGCGCGACGAATCGACGATGCCCACGACAAGGCGCGTCCTTTTCCTCGCGCTGAGGCATCGAGCCTCGTCCACCGAAAGCTCGAACTGCCGCGCTATGGCCTTCCATTTCTCGAGCAGCGCGCCGCCGACGTCCGTAAGCGCGACGGGCCGTTTCTCCCTGTCGAAAAGCTCCGCCCCCACGATGTCCTCCAGCGCGGCGATCCTCTTGCTCAGCGCGGGCTGCGTCAAATTCATGCGCAGCGCCGCGCGCGAAAAGCTGCGGTCCTCCGCCACCGCGAGAAAGAGCTGTATCTGGTACATGCTGACGTCGAGGATGTTGTAATGCTTCATACCGCAATTGTACATCATGCGCCGAGGTTTTTCAAGCATGTAACGTGGCGCCGCCGGGCGGCAGCCGCGTCAGAGTTACTATTCAGGGGCAGTCAGTCCGCGAGGGCGGGAAAGGGGCCCGCGGCCCCCTTTCCCGCACACATACCCCTGAAATTTAACGCGTCAGAAGCCTCTATGGAGCCGCCAGTAGTCCTCCGACTGATCGACTATCACCCTCGCCTCGTGGGTCCTCGTCACGCCGCCTTCATAGTAGGCGGTGAAGGTGAATGACAGCTCTACCGGCTCCGCCCTCCCCCACTTGCCCACCATGTCCTCGGCCCACAGGCTGCCTGAATACAGCCAGTCCCCGTCCGCGTTCTTCGCGCCCGTGTTCGTCATCGCGGCGCTGTAGCCGGGGTAGCCCTGTATCTGGCAGGTGACGCCCGTGGCCTCGCCGCGCACGGCCGCGGAGAGCATGAAGCGCTCGCCCGACCAGAACACGTTCGTGCCGCGCTTCCTTGGCGCGGGCTGGGCCTTGTAGGACGCAAAGTCGGACAGGCCGCCGTATTCCGTGCCGAACAGGCTCAGATTCAGCTTCTTCCTGTTTTTCTCCCAGTCGTCCGTGTGGTAGACGCTGCCCGTCACCCTTCCCTCCGTAAGCACCGTAAAGCCGTAGTCCCCAAGCCCCGTGCCGTCCTTGTCGGAGACAGTCACGACGACCGTGTAGACGCCTGCGGCGGCCTCGGGCGCGAAATCGGTGACGACGGGCGGGTAGGCCCCCGTCTCGTCCGCCGTGACGTCCTCCTCGTAGTAGCGGTAGACCTCCTTGCCATCCATGTACACCTCGACGACGACGGTGAGGGGGTCCTTCTCGAGGTCGTCCACGCCGGCCACGACTTTGTAGGGTGAGCCCTCCCTCGGGGGATTCGGGTCCGTCTTTATGCCGGTGACCCAGGGGGCCTCGCCGGCGCCCTGTATGTAGAAGCTTATGGACTCGGTGTTGGAGTATCTGTTGAAGCCCTCGTAGAAGGCCTCGTCGCCCGTGCTTTCCCTGTCCGTGTCGTCCCGCTGCCAGTGCTCGACGGTGTACTTGCCGTCGATGTAGAAGCGGTCTATGCTTTCGGGGAGCGTTATGTCGCGGATCTCGACGACCCCGCCCTTCATGTCCTTTATGACCGCCGCGCTCTCGTGCGGGCCGTCGTTGAAGGGGGTGTGCGTGTACCTCCAGAAGGACGCCTTGGACGGGTCGCTTTCGTAGTCCGTGTAGCCGATGTTGTAGCTGACGAGCTCGCCCTTGCGGTAGACGAGCGCGCCCTTCTCGATCTCGCCGTCGTCGGGGCGCTCGTCCACGATGACGGCGGCCGCGCCCGAGGCCGTCCATGCGGCGAGCTCCGAGGCGGAGCCCAGGCTGTCCAGCGAGACGTAGGCCTTGACGCCGTTCTCGAGGGTATAGATGCGGAGATTGCGTATCTTCCATTCCGGCGAGGCCGATTCGAGCTTCGCCGTCACCGTGTTGGCGAACTTCTCGTTCGCGGTGTAGGCCGTGCCCTTTTCGGCGTCGAAGGTGTAGAGGCCGGCCCTTATGTCCGCCGTGTCGTCCAGGAGCCAGAAGTCGTATGAGCCCGGCGCCAGCGGCTCGGTGTATCCGTCGTATGTCTGTGCCTCTATCCTGGTCGTCCCATAGGGCCTGGCTGAGTACGGGCTGGGGACGGGGTTGCGGCTGTCCTTGGTGTTCCAATAGTCGCCGATCTGTGTCCCGTTATGGTATGCCGTCATGTGATACCACCCGGAGATGCCCGCGATCTGGGATCTTATGGCGTACTTCCCCGCGGGGATGACGGCGTTTACTATCCTGTAGTAGATCCAGGGGTCGCGGAAATCCTGCTTGTCCGTCTTTGTTTTTGAGTCGTAGACAATATGCGCTACCTTGGTCACGGTAGTTGATATGATGGGCGCGCCCGTATACTTCAGTATCGCGGCCGGCGCGTAGGATGTTACCATCGGGGGCGTTATGAAGCTGCCGGAATGGGAGGTCCAGCCGCCGCCGGCGTCCTGGGCGCGGTCGGGCCAGGCCTCCGCCGCGGGCCTCGCCTCGCCGACGACGTCGAAGCGCAGGTTGTCCACCCTGGCGTAGTTGTAGGCGCTGTACGCCGCCCGGCTTTTGGCATAGCGGTCGCTGGTCACGCCTTTTATGGTATGCGTGCCGGGCCCGAGCAGCGCCTTGTGCTCATAGGTCCCGGAGCCGTACATATCGGCGCTGTTAGGCATATCCGTCCCTTTGAGCGAGGCGCCCGCGATCACCGCGCCGTCAAGGTATATCAGGGACGTCAGTACGTCTGACTGCGCGGTGCGCTTGATATAGTAGCCGTAGTCAAGCGACAGTATGCCCTGCTGCCCCTCCGGGACAGTGAAGCTTATCTGCCCTGCGGAATCCTGGTTTCCGCCGCTTCCCGGCATGGACGCGGCAAGCGTGTAGCTGTCGCTCGCGGTCCCCTTCGGCAGATCGAACAGCCCCGTCGGGGCCACGCCGCCGAAGGGCTCGCAGTAGGACTTCTGCACGTATAGCTCGCCCGCGGCGGGGGCCTTGGCCCTGGTGTAATTGAAGCTTAGCGACAGGGGCGGGGCCGCCTTCGTGTCGCCGCCGTCGGCGCTGTACTCGTCGTACTCGTAGTAGTAGGTCTTGGACGGGTCGAGCGTGAAGCCTTTCTGGAGGCTGCCCTTGGCCTGGCCCGCGTTCTTCTTTATGGCCGCGGCGACGTAGGGCGTCTGCTCCTGCGCCGAGACGCCTTCGAGTATCGCGGCGGCGAGCAGGGCGTCGCCGGAGCCCGGCGGCCTGATGAGCTGGCCGGGCGTTAGGGCCGCGGACGCGAGCGCGGAGGCCAGGCCCGCCCCGTCCGTCCGGTAGAGCAGGCCCGAGTCGTCGAGGAGCGCGACGGCCTTCAGGTCCTTATGCCCGCTTTCGAGGTTCCCGTTTATGTATCTTGCGAGTATCTGGTCGCCCGACTGCGGGAGGGGCGTGACTGCGGCCTTGCCTTCGTTCGCCGCGGCCGCGCCGGCGGAGAGGTTGCTCATGACGTCGAAGCCGCCCACGAAAAAGGCCTCGCTCGCCGTCCCCTGCGTGACGTTCTGCAGGTCGCCGGACATCCCCGAGTCCCTTGCGGAGAACGACATCGCGCCCGTGGCCGTGTTCATGGCGTAAAGGCCCTCGTTCGGGGCCCTTGCCTTCACATAGTTGTATGCAGCTTCGTCGGTGGCGCCAAAGCCCGTCCTCACATAGACCCTGTCGCCGGCGTCATACGCGAATATAACGCCAAGCGCGTTTGCCATCGAGTCGCTGGAGTCGCGCCTTAAGGTGTGCGTGCCCGTCTTCCCGGAATATATCCCCGTCACGGACAGCGTGAAGGTCCTGTAGTCCCCGGCCACGGACAGCGTATGGGTGATTTCGCCGGCGCCGTTCATGATCGGGCTGCCCCCAGGCAGCGTCCTTTCCCTCTTTCCGTCCCTGCCGTAGATGACAAGGCCCCCCGACGCGACGGCCATCCTGCCTGCGGGCTCGACGGCCACGCAGGTCCCCGTCGATATGTCGAGCCTTATGTAGGACGCCTTCTCTGCGGCGGGGTCGAAGTCCGCGATGTACATGTACGGCGCGGCCTTCACGAGAAACCTTATCTTGCCCCCGACAAGCCGCGATCTGCCCTGCACGCTCGCGGAGAGGACGGGCTCGGCCGCGCCGCCCGAAAGCCTGACCCTGTAGACGCCGTCGGGCTTCACGGTGTATATGGCCCTCCCCGCGACGTAGTTCTCCCCGCCGAGCTGGAAGGCGAGCGTGGTCAGGTAGGCCCCCGTCTTCTTGTCGAAAAGGAGCGTCCTGTCCGTGCAGCGGAAATAGAGGTATTTGCCCTGGTCGTCGTGCGCGAAGCCCAGGGCCTTGGAGGCAATCTCGCCGGGCGCGAACAGCCCGCCCGCGGACTCGTTTATGGTGTAGCTCCACCTGGGCGGCACGGTCTCCCCCTTTATGGGGTCGAGCGCCGATATGACGTAGGGCGATGCGGGATAGCCCTCCGCCCCGTTCGGCCATGAGGCCTTCAGCGTATAGAAGGCCTCGCTGTCGGCGGAGAGGAAGCCGAAGAATATGTTCCTAAGCCGCTCGCCCACCGGGTACTGTATCCTCGACGCCGCGGCCAGCGACAGATCCGTGCCGGCGCTGGGCGCGGGGCCGAGCTGCCTGATCTTGATGTCGGCGTCTATCCCCGCCTCGATGAACAGCCTGTCGAGCTCGTTGGCCCTCCCCTGCGCGTTGTCGAACTCCTGCCCCGAGGCCGCGAGCAGGAGGACGTCTGCGGACTTCGTGGCCCTTGGCGACAGGCTGACGACGGGCGCGACGTTCTCCACGACGGCATCCCGCACGGGCGAGTCCGCCTCAAGGTAGTCGGCGTCTGTTACGTATTCGGGCAATGTCTCGTCCGTCCAGACGTCCTTAACGTGCAGTTTCGCCTGTACGGGCCCCACGCCCGTCTTCTCGAACGAGACATCCGTCCCGGCGCCGAATGACAGGTCCTCGTAGCCGGGCAGCCCCGCCATATTGGTGAAGCCTGCGGCCGATATGCCGCCCGCCGAGGCGTACCATGCCCTTTCGAGCTGGTCGCCGCTGTCGGCCTCGGATCTGTCGGAGGCCTCTATCCTGGCGACATTCGTACCCGCCTCGCGCAGGAACTCCGAGGGCAGGAACAGATCGGCCACTGGCGCCCGATCAGGCTCGACCGTGAAGTCCTTCGTCACCTCGTCGGACTGGCCCCTCGTGTCCTCGGCGTATATCGTATAGGAGAATTCCCTGGTCTCGCCGTACTTGGTGAGGAAGGGGAGCTCGAGGGTCCTGAACCCGTCCGCCGCCCCCTTGTCCGCTATGGCCCTCGTCTTGATGTTCGCGCTGTTGTCCAGCGCGCCGCCCATCTCGAGCCTTACCTTCTCGCCCGTGGACTTCTCCGTTATCTCCATCCACGCGGCCTTCACGGGGTAGAGCGGGTTTGTGGCTATGCGGGCCGTCAGGGTCTGTTTCCTGTTCTGCTTCTGGGCCCCGCCGAGGACGTCGATGACGGCGGGCGTCTTAAGGACCTCTATGGGCTTCGCGTCGCTCCCCTGCGCGATCCCCGCCCTCACGTCGAGCCGCAGGCTGTAGCTTCCCGCCTTCGGCCACAGCACCTCGCGCTGCGTCCACGTGACGACCTTCGCCACGCTCGCGCCCGAACCCTCGCCGGGCGCGAAGGCGTTGCTCGCCAGCTTCTCGGAGTACATGCGCATGGCCGAGTATTCCCTGCCGTCCACCGTGAACTGGCTCTGGTCGCTGGCGAGCGCCGTATGCCCCTCGTAGACCGACTCCGGCAGATCGAGTCTCGCCGTTAGGGCTATGTCGGGCGCGTCCTCCGGCGGGGCCGGCGGCTCCTCGCCCTCCTCGTATATGCTTATCGTCTTTATGTCCGTCTTGATGAGCCTACTGCCCTGGCTGTCCGTCGCGGTCACCTCCAGAAGGTAGGTGATCTCGCCCGGCTTCGCGGCCCTCTCCCTGGCCTCGCCGCCGCTGTTCCTTCCCTCGCCCCTGCCGGGCCAGGAAGCGACGGGATGCCGCGTCTTCCCGTCCTCGCCCAGCCTGTCGAGCTCGGCGGCCGTCACAGCCACGTCGGCCCCTATCACGGAGACGTCCGCCGCCGTGTACGCCTCGCCGGCCTTGGCGGAGGCGGGCAGCGAGAGAACGGCGTCGAAGGCGTCGTCCGCGACTATGACCGTCTCCGTCAGATCGTACTGTATGACGGCGGGCAGCATCCAGACATAGCCCTGCACGGCCACGCCGGACTCCGCCTGCGCCGCCAGCCTCTCCATCTCCGGCGACAGGGCGCCGACGAGGGAGACGAGCCTGTCCCTGCCGCCTGGGCTTCTAAGCATCTCGCTGAGGTCATATGGCTGCGTGTCGCCGGCCATGCTGAGCGTCACGCCATAGCTGAGCGCGATCCTTCCCGCGACGCCGTTGTAGTCGCCGGCGACCTGGTTTATGATCGCTCTGCGCCCGTAGTAAGTTCCATCGTATTTACCGCCGTCGGGCGCGTCGGGCGTGGGCTGCCAGACGTAGACCGCCTTGCCGCCCGCGTCATCGACGGAACAGTACCCATCGCTGCCGAACACGAAGTTGCGGCCGTCGTAGGGGTAGGCCTTGACGTTCTTCGCCCCCTTGGGCATGTCCAGCTGCGGCCCCGTGAAGTACGCCGAGCCGCCCGGCGCGTAGCCGTTCTGCCAGCCGCCGGAACCGTTCTCCCAGGTGTAGACCGCCCCCGTGTTCAGCAGGTAGTACGTGGTGGTGATCTCCCTCGTGTCCGCAGAAAGGGCCGTGTTCGGCAGGAGGGCGAAAAATATCGCCGCCGCCATCGCCGCCGACAAGATCCGGCTTCCGGGCCTGTGTCCTTTTTCCATTGCGCTGCCTGCGCGCCTTTCCGCGCGCCCCTCCCTTCAAGTGCATGCGCCGCCCCCGCCCTTGCGCGCTGGAGGGCGGCGCCTAATAGACGGCGCAGGGCCGAGGAGGCCCGCGCCGACTAGGAACCGACTGCTGTATATATCTTACTGCATATATTTGGGAATGTCAAGGGTATTATGGAAAAAAATACAATTATTGGAATTAGGGAGAGGGGGGGGATGGCGCGGCGGGCTATTTCAGGGTGTTGGGTATCAGAATGGCGGTATCCTCCATAGGCACGTTTGAGATCACATAGTCGAAGTCCGGCCACACGCCGTCGTAGTTGCCGGAGTTGTACTCGAAACCGCTAAATCTTCCGCTCATGTGCAGATAGGGGTCAAGTGTGTAAGGCATGACCTCCGCTATTATCCTGCGATCCTTGACCAGATAGTTCCCAAAGGAGCTCGGACAGCCTATGTCGAGCATGTCCTCGCCCACGAGGTTGGGCGCCAGCTGCATCTGATAGGGGTAGCCCTCGAATATCTCGTAGTAGAGCAGATATCTGTCCGTGCTGAATCCCGTCAAAAGCTTGTTGATCGAATAGTCGTCCAGCACCTCCGAAAGCGGGCGCCTCGACACGGAGCTCTCCGCCAGGTCGGCGAAGGGGCTGGGGTTCCCCGGCACGAACCTCTCCAGCGGCGTCGGCGCGTCGGCCTCGCCGCTCCCGGCGTCCGCCGGCAGCTGCCTCGCATCCTCGTCCGTGAGCCTGTATATGACGGTCGCCGCCTCCGCCCTGACGAGCGTATCCTCCGGCCTGAATGTCCCGTCGGGATAGCCCGTGATGAGGCCAAGGGCCACGGCCTTCGTTATGTCGTACTCGTAGCTGCTCTGCGGCGTGATGTCCGAAAGCCTTTCCTGCGCCTCGTCGTAGCCCTCTATCTCCACCTCGCCGAGCGCGCCGGAGATCACGACGGCCATGTGCTTCCTGGGGATGTGGAGCGGGAGCGCGTCCTGCGGTATGTCGTGCCTGCTGAAAAGCCCCGCCGACAGGCTGGCCTCGTAGTAGGGCAGCGCCCAGCCGCCCTCGCCCTGCGCGGGCTCGGGCTCGTCGCCGCCGCTCGCCAGATAGGCCATCTTGATGAACTCGCCGTAGGTCACGACGCCCGTCGGCTTGAACGTGCCGTCCGGGAAGCCGTTTATGACCCCCGCCTCGGCCATCGCGCTTATCGCGCCGTAGGCCCAGCTGCTGTCAGAGATGTCCAAAAAGTGCGGGGCCGCCAGCGAGGGCGGGGCTGCGAGGGAGAGGGCCGCTACGGACAGGGCCGCTGCGGACAGGGCCGCAACCGTCTTTCTGATCATGCTGTTTTCGCAGGGCCTAGGCGCCCTGCTTCCTCCTTTCAGTTCCGGCTCGCCGGCATGCCTGGCGAGCTGCTTGCGTTAGACCTCTGTTTGTGATACGGCTATATAATATCCACATATTTCCAAATTGTCAAGCCCCTATTTTCTGCGCAAAAATGTCAAAAAATACGCTTCGGCGGCGCGCTGTGATGGGATCCGTGACGCATAAAGGGCTTGACTACCCTATCCATATGCGCTAATATGGACACAAGCGGGGAGATTCCAGCCGGAAATCCCTTCCCTTGCGGGCGCAATGGAGGCAAAAATGGGCGAAACGGGCTACACAGCCTTCATAAGCTATCGCCACAAACCCCTTGACACAGCCGTGGCCAAGGCGATCCACCGCCAGATCGAGGCCTACCGGGTCCCGGCCCATATCGCCAAGGCTTCCGGCAGGAAGCGCATGGGCAGGCTGTTCCGCGACCAGGAGGAGCTTCCGCTTCTGGCCGATCTGGGCGCGGGCATCCGCCAGGCGCTGGCGGACAGCGAGTGGCTGATCCTGATCTGTTCCCCGGATCTGCCCAAGTCCAAGTGGTGCATGGCCGAGGTGGACTACTTCATCGAGCTGGGCAGGCGGGATCGGATACTGGCCGTCCTCGCGGGGGGCGAGCCGGAGGACAGCTTCCCGCCGCAGCTGCGCTTTCAGGACATCGACGGAAAGAGCGTCGAGATCGAGCCGCTGGCGGCGGACGTGCGGGCGGCGGGCGCGGGCGCGTCCGTGGGCAAGGTGCGAGGCGAGAAACTGCGGCTGATCGCGCCCATGCTGGGCGTGGGCTACGACGATCTGCGCCGCAGGCAGAGGGAGAGGTTCCTGCGCCGGCTCGCCGTGATCAGCGTCTGCGTCGCGGCCTTCTCCCTGGCGGCGGGCGCCTACGTGCTGAACCAGAACGCCCTGATCGCGCGGCAGCGCAGCGAGGCGCTGATCAGCCAGTCCAAGTTTCTGTCCGGCATATCGGCGGAGCTGCTGGCGGCGGGGGATCCCGCCACCGCGGCCCTTCTCGCGCTGGAGGCGCTGCCTGCGGATCTGGACAGCCCCGACCGCCCCCTGACGGACGCCGCGGCCTCCGCGCTGCGCAACGCGCGCGCGTCCCGCGCCCAGGGCGAGTACACGCTGACGGGCGGCGTGTCCGCGGCGTTCTATAACGACTGGGCCTATCTGGAAAAAGACCGCGCGCTGAGCTTCAACGACAACGGGCGGCAGCTCTTTTACCATATGCCCAGCGGGCGCCTGCTCGGCGAGGCCCAGGGGACGCTCGAGGCGCACTGCCCGGAGCGCTCCATCGTCGCGGTGTCGCGGCTCATCGACGAGAAGAAGCGCGTCGCGCTCTACGACCTCGTCGATCTCGCCGAGCCGCTGATTGAAATCACGGGGCCGGACATCTATCACGGGGTCTCCTTCACGGCCGGCGGGCGGTATCTGGTCCGCTCCCTGACGGGCAGTGCCAGCAGCGAGAATTTCATCGAGCTTTTGGAAACGGACAGCGGGAAAAGCGTCTTCAGGATGACGGAGCGCGATCTGCTGCCCGACGCGGATCTTGAAAAGATGTTTGGCCGGCCATATATGTCCGTCGCGGCGGTGAGCCCGGACGGGAAATCCCTGGCCGTCTCCATAGGCCGCGCGGAGGCGGGCATGGCGGCGCTGAAGCTCTACGATCTGCCCTCCGGGAAGGAGGGCGCGGCGCCCGAGTACGAGCTCTCCGACGGAACGGCGGGCTACTGGCAGGCGCAGGGGCCGGATCAGCTGGCGTTCAGCCCCGACGGGCGTTTTTTGGGCGTGACGGACGGCAAGGGCGCGACGCACATCATCCTGGCCGCGTCGGGAAAGCGCGTCGCCTCGCTGCCGCCGCCCGAGGGCCTGTCCGAGTCGTACCAGCTTAAGGCCGCGTTTTCGCCGGACAGCCGCTGGCTCGCGCTGTGGGCGTCGGATCTGGGCCTGGCCGTGTACCGCGCGGAGACGGGCGAGCCTGTGGCGCTGCCCGGCACGGCGCCGGCCTCCGTGGACTATGCGGGTTTCACGGGCGAATGCACCCTCGTGCTTCATCGCGGCGCGGCTTCCGACGAGCTGATCGTCCTCCCCCTGGACGCGCCGGGGAGGCAGTATGCCGTCTCGATCCCGCAGCTGCAGGCGGATCCCGCCGTCCTGACGGCGGCGCTCGCGAATCGCGGCGTCGCGGCCCATGCCGACGGCTTCACGGCTTTCAGCGGGCGCGGCGCCTACCAGCTCTGGGAACACTCGCCCGGCTCGGCCGCTGCGGCGGGCCAGGCGGCGACGGGGACGGGCCTGGCCGCCGGAATGGGCGGCGCCGCCTCCGCCTCCGATCTGCGGAGATTCGCCCACGCGCTGTCCGACTATGACGCGGCCCGCGCCTTCAGCCCGGACGGCAGGCGCTTCGCGGTCTCCATCGAAGGCGTCGTCCGCGTTTTCGACACGGACACATTGTCCGAGCTGGCCGCTGCGGAGGCCGAGGCCGGCGAGGATCGCACGCGGCAGCTCCTTTGGCTGCCGGACGGGGAGCGGCTTCTCTCCGTCAGCCGCAGGGGCGACGTCCGCGTGCTGGACGCCGCGACCGGGGCCGTCCTGCATGCCTGGGACGCCGCATACACGAACTCGCCCTTCGCGACGGTCGCCGATCTCTCGCCGGACGGGCGCCTCTTCGTGCTGAACAATCCGTCGCAGATCGGGGGCATGTACGATCTGGACGGCTACGAAAAGCTCTACGGCTTTACGGGGGTCTTTGAAGACAACTATAGGCAGAACGCCCTGGGCTTCACGGCCGCCTGCGCCTTTTCCCCGGACGGGTCGAGGCTCTATCTGGGGATACCGCCCGAATCCGGCGAGCCGCCCTTCGAGCTTGCCGCCGTCGAGCCGCAGACCGGCGATGTCCTGAAAAGGTTCACGTATTGCCCGGAGTATGGCATGGCGGTATCGGCGGACGGTCGAAAAATCGCGTTCGGCACCTCGGCCCTCGACAGGGCCGCGCCCAGGGCCTTCGTCGTTCTGGACACGGAGACGGGGACGGAGCTCTGGCGCGCGGACACGGAGCTGGGCATCCGCGGCGTCGTCGCCTTTAGCCCGGACGGCGCCTTTGTCGCCGCCAGCGACACAAACGACGGCAGGACGACGGTCTGGGACGCCGCCACAGGCGCCGTCCAGCAGCTTTTCACGGGCTACGACCCCGTGTTCAGCCCGGATTCCTCCGCCCTGCTCATCTCGGACACGCCCGCCCTGAACCGCAACGCGGCCGACAGGGGGAACGAGAGCGCCCTCTACGACATCCGAAGCGGATCGGTGTCCGCGAAGCTGCCCCTCCCCGGCGTGTTCAGCCCCGACGGGGGCGCCCTGCTCATGCAGGACAGGATCTGGTACAGCAAGCCGCTGGAAACGCTGATGAGGGAGGCGCGCGAGCAGCTGGGCGGCCGCAGCCTCACGGATGACGAGCGGCGGCGGTTCTACCTGGACTAAGGAACTGTCGAAAAATAACCTGCACATTTGGCTTGCCCTTTCGCGCCCCGGCTGCGTTGCCGGAACCCTTGAATACTACAAGTATTCGCGGAACCCGCCGCCTTGCCGGGACACAAAATTGCTGCGCCAACTATACACTTTATTTTTCGACAGTTCCTAAGCGATCCGCGCGGCGGCGGGGGGCTCGCCGGGAAAGAAGGGCGCATGCTGTACGGAAAATGCCTGAAAAGGCTTTGCGACATACTGTTTTCGCTCGCGGCGCTGGCGCTGCTTTCCCCGCTTTTCCTCGTGCTGTGGCTGCGCGTGCGCCGCGAGCTCGGCGCGCCCGCCGTATTCAGGCAGGAGAGGCCGGGCAGGGGCGGCAGGCTGTTCACGATGCACAAGTTCCGCAGCATGACCGACGCGAGCGACGCGGAGGGGCGGCCCCTGCCCGACGGCGAGAGGCTCAGCCCCTTCGGGGAGAGCCTGCGCCGAAGCTCGCTCGACGAGCTCCCGGAGCTCTGGGACGTGCTGCGGGGCAAGATGAGCCTGATAGGCCCGAGGCCGCTGCTTGTCGCCTATCTGCCGCTCTATTCCGCGGAGCAGCGCAGGCGGCACGACGTAAGGCCGGGGCTGACGGGCTGGGCGCAGGTGAACGGGCGGAACGCCCTGAGCTGGGAGAAGAAGTTCGAGCTGGACCTATGGTACGTGGACCATCTGTCCGCGGCGCTCGACATGCGCATCCTGTTTATGACCGCCGCCGCCGTGCTGAGGCGGGAGGGCATATCGCAGGAGGGCAGCGCGACCACGGAGCCCTTCAGGGGCAACGGCAAGGACGAAGGATAGGGGCCGCCCGCGCGGCTTCGATCTGGGCGGAGGCCGGCGGAGGCCGGCGAAAGGGGGACGCATGAAAAGGGAGATTCCGCTGAGCGTGCCCAGCCTGGACATGGACATCGTCGAGAACCTCCGCGAGTGCGTCGAGACCGGGTGGGTATCGACCGGCGGGCGCTTCATAGGGGAGTTCGAGGCCGCCGTGGCCGGATACGCGGGCGCGGCGGGCGCGGTCGGCTGCCAGAGCGGCACGGCCGGCCTGCATGTCGCCCTGCGCGCGCTCGGCGTAGGCCCCGGCGACGAGGTCATAGTCCCCACGCTGGCCTTCATAGCGGCCGTCAACCCGGTCGCCTTCCAGGGCGCGTCGCCGGTGTTCATGGACTGCGACGCGGGTTTCTGCATGGACGCCGGCAAGCTGGGCCGCTTCTGCGCGGAGGAATGCCGCATGGAGGGCGGCGGGCTCGTGGACAGGAAGACGGGCCGCCGGGTGGCGGCCGCCATAGTCGTCCACGTGTTCGGGAACCTGGCGGACATGGAGGGCATCATGGACGTGGCGGGCAGATACGGGCTCAAGGTGATAGAGGACGCCACGGAGGCCCTGGGCAGCTACTGGACGGAGGGCAGGCACAGGGGCAGGCACGCCGGCACGGTGGGCGACCTCGGCGTCTATTCCTTCAACGCGAACAAGATAATAACGACGGGGGGCGGCGGCATGATAGTGTCCGGCCCGCGCGGCGGGCGGCTGCTGGAGCGGGCGAGATACCTCGCCACGACGGCCAAGGACGACGGGCTGCGCTTCGTGCACAACGACGTCGGCTACAACTACCGCATGCTGAACATACAGGCGGCCCTGGGCGTAAGCCAGATAAGGCGGCTCGAGTCATTTATCGAGGTGAAGGCGGCCAACTACAGGCGCTACGCCGAATGCCTGGCCGCCATGGGCATAGAGGGCGTCCGGCTGCTGCCCTACAGCGCGGGGCTGCGCCCGAACCACTGGTTCTACCCCTTCGAGGTGGACGGGGCCGCGTTCGGCAAAAGCCGCGACGCGCTGATGCTCGCCCTTATAGATGAAGGCATACAGTGCCGCCCTGTATGGCGGCTCTGCCATCTGCAGCGGCCCTACAGAAGGGCGCGCCGGTACAGGATAAGCCTGGCCGCCCGCTACGAAAAGAGCGTCCTCAACCTCCCCTGCTCCGTGGGGCTTGCGGGCGACGACGTGGAGTATGTATGCGAGGCCATAAAGCGCATAGGCAGGGGGTAGTAGGTTACTACTCACACGCCACGCCATTTTTGCCCATCTCGGAACCTGGCTGCGATTATTGGCCTCCTCACGTACCAGGCAGTACGCTCCGGGGGTCAAAATCGCCCCCAGAACCCGATCTGGACAAAGACTGCCGCGGCGTGTGAGTAGTTTCGATTGGAGTTGGTTACTGCTCGCACGCCACGCCATTTTTGCCCATCTCGGAACCTCATTTTCTTCTGGCGCCCTTGCCGCCCTTGCCTCCCCTGCCCCCCTTCCCGGGCTTGCCGCCCTTCGCGGCGCCGGACGCCTTCGCGTCGGCCTCGGGCCCGCCCTCGTCGCCGCCCAGGGCTGCGGCCCGCGCGCGCCGCGCCAGCATCATGTTTATGGCTATGCCGACGCCGAGCAGCCCGTAGAACAGCGGCATCACGGAGACCGTGCTGTCGTCCACGAAGCCCGATACCAGGAAGCCGAACACGCCCAGGAATATGCCGACGCCGACGACGGGGATGAAGTCGTCATAGCTCTCGCGCCAGTACAGCCGCGCGCTCTGGACGACGTATATGGCAAAGAGCGCGAGCAGGGCGAGCAGCGAGAGGCCGCCCGTGCCTATGGCCGCGGCCATGTACATGTTGTGCGGCTTGTCCACTATCATGTTGATGTTCCAGCCCGTGTTGTGCTTGCCCACATAGTCGAGATGCGGGAAATACATGCAGTAGGTGTCCGCCCCGTGCCCGATAAGAAGCGTATCCTTCATCATGGGCAGGGTCCGCGACCAGATGTAGCCGCGCCCGCTGCCGAAGCCCGGATTGTCGGACCAGCCCACATGGGGGACATTCTCCAGCTTCACGAGATTGCCGAGGTCGTTCAGGTAGAAGCTGCCGCCGTCGGTGATGGCGAAGGGCCACTGCCTCGAATCCCCTTCGAGCAGGAATATGTAGTAGATGCTGGCGCCCGTCCCGTCGTTTTCGGGGGGGCTTGCCGGCACGAGCCTCAGCCCGGCGAAGCGCCCGTCGTCGATGGCGTAGGCGAGGTTCGGCTCGGCCCCCTCCTCGTCGCTCATCTGCACGGGGTCCTCGCGCAGGGTCAGGGCCTTCCCCTCGGAGTCCCTGACCAACATGCTGTAGGTCCCCCCCTCCTCGTCGGGGCTCACCCTCGCCTCGCTGCCGTTGACGCTGAAGACTATGTCCCTGCCCTCGTTTATGAAGTAGTCGAGCCTGGGGGCGGCCTCCGGGGCCTCCTGCGCGGCCTCGCCGTCCGAGCCAGGGCCGGGCGTGGCGGGGACGGCGCCTATGGCCCCCTGGCCCAGGGCGCCCCTCACCGCGCCGCTGACCTCCGGGTACCATCTCTCGTAGGTCCCGCCGGCGACGGCCACCGTGATCGCGATCAGGACAAGCAGGGGCCTCCACCACAGGAGCAGCCGCCTGTTGAGCATGATCGCGCCGAGAAGCACGACGAAGAACATGCCTAGTATGCCGCCGGACGACGCCGAGCCTATGAGGTTCAGCATCACCAGCGCGAACAGTGCGCCCCACAGCAGCTTCTGCCTAAGCCGCTTCTCGCGTATGAATATGAGGCCGAAAAGGGGTATCAGCAGCGTAAGGTAGAAGGACACGTAGTTTATGTTGTAGACCGTCTGGTATATCTCCCTGTGCTGAAAGGTGAAATTCAGCATCTGCTCGCCGTTCGCGGCCGCCTGGTCTATGAGATCCCATGTGGTGGCGCCGCCCTCCGTGACCGTGTTCGGGACCAGGAGCTTCTGCCCCAGGGCCGTGCGGAAGAAGTCGCGGTCCAGGTACTGGCTCAGCCCCAGCAGCGAGAGCAGGGCGCTGACGACGGCCGTCGGGTATATTATCCACTTGACGTTTTTCTCGGAGTTCACCGAATTCATGATGTAGAACAGCATGATCATGTAGCACAGCAGGACGTAGGTCCCCTCGAAACGGTCGTTCCAGCCGTGCCAGGCGAATATCTTCGCGTCCTCGTCCGCAAGCGCGTAGGATATGATGACGAGGGCCGAATACGCCAGCATGGGGTAGTAGAGGACGCTTCGCCGAAACGCCAGCGACTGGGTGAAGACCCGGTAGAGCAGCATGAGCAGGGCCAGCACGACGCTTACGACGATCATGACCACCTTGTAGTGGCTGAAGAACTCCGGCAGATCGCCCGTAGACGAGCTCCAGTAGAACTGGGACATGTCCCGCGTGTAGCTGTACATCCTGACGAGGGTTATAACTATGGCCGTGAACAGCGCCGCAGGCAGCAGCTGCGCCCAGTGGGCGCCCGCGTCGGGCCCCGGCGCGTAGCCCATGGACCACGCGTAGCCGCCGTCAACCGAAATCGTCTTTGAGGCTTTTGCCATTTTGAAAGCTTCTCCTTTTCCAGCAGATAACATAGATTATATGCCATTACGGGCGCCCTTTCAAGGCTTTGGGCACAAAAATATGATTGCGTACCCCACCAAAAAGGGGTAAAATGTACATATGGCCAAATATTCGCGCATAGCGGCCCTTGTGATCGTCGATGCGGCCGCAGTCAACATCTCCTTCATCTTCTCATACCTGGCGCGCTTTGACTTCAATGCCGAATCGGAGCCATTTTTGGGCTGGTTCGCGGCATACGCGGACAACCTTCCCGCGCTTACGGCGATAAAGATCGTCGTCTTCCTGCTGTTCGGGCTCTACCGAAGCCTGTGGCGCTACGCCGGCACGGAGGAGATACTCAAGATAATCCTCGCCGCCGCGACCGCCACGCTCGCGGTGGCCGCCTACATGCGGCTGTTCGGCATAGGCGTCCCGAGGAGCATATTCGCGATAAGCTTCGAGGTGGACGTGGTGCTCGTAGGCGGGGCCAGGATGCTCTACCGCTTTTTCAGGGGCATGAAAAGCCACGGCGGCATAAACATCGACAACGTGCTTTTCAAGGCGGGGAGGCTGGAATTCGCGGGCAGCAACGTCTCGAAGGTCATGCTTGTGGGCGCCGGGGACGCCGGGGCGTCCATCATAAAGGAGATAAACTCGCACCCCGAGAACGGCAAGAAGGTCGTGGTGGCCATGGACGACGACCCCGCGAAGAAGGGCAGGCGCATAATAGGCGTGAAGATCGCGGGCGGGCGCAGGGAGATCAGGGCCGCCGCGCGGCGCTTCGGCGTGGACGAGATAATCATAGCCATACCCTCCGCGGCCAAGAAGGAGATACAGGCGATAGTCGGCGAGTGCAACAGGACCCGATGCAAGATGCGGATACTGCCTGGGCTGATCGACCTGATAAACGAGAAGGTGAGCATCAGCAAGCTCCGTGACGTGGACATAGAGGACCTGCTGGGGCGCGACCCCGTGCAGGTCAACCTGCGCGAGATAAGCGGCTACATCGAGGGCCGCATCGTTATGGTGACGGGCGGCGGCGGCTCCATAGGCTCCGAGCTGTGCAGGCAGATAGCGGGCTTCAGGCCGAGGCGGATCGTGGCCGTCGATATATACGAGAATTCCGTGTTCGAGCTTCTGGGCGAGATGCGCGCCCGCTTCCCCGGCGTCGAGTTCGAGGCGGCCATAGGCTCCGTCCGCAGCAGGTGCCGCATGGAGGACATATTCCAGAAGTACATGCCGCACGTCGTCTTCCACGCGGCCGCGCACAAGCACGTGCCGCTGATGGAGGAAAACCCGAAGGAGGCCGTGGTCAACAACATCCTCGGCACCGCCAACATGGTGGGCCTGGCCGACGAGTTCGCCGTGGAGAAGTTCGTCATGATATCCACCGACAAGGCGGTCAACCCCACAAACGTCATGGGCGCCTCGAAGCGAGCGGCGGAGATGATACTCCAGGAGAAAAGCCTTCGGTCGAAGACGCATTTCGCCGTGGTGCGCTTCGGGAACGTGCTGGGCAGCAACGGCAGCGTCATACCCACGTTCAGGAAGCAGATAGAGAACGGCGGCCCCGTGACCGTGACGCACGACGAGGTGACGCGCTACTTCATGACGATACCCGAGGCCGTCCAGCTGGTCATACAGGCCGGCGCGATGGCGGAGGGGGGCGAGATATTCATACTCGACATGGGGGAGCCGATCAGGATAAAGGATCTGGCGGAAAACATAGTCCGCCTGTCCGGCTACGTGCCCTACGAGGACATAGACATAGTCGTGACCATGCTGCGTCCGGGCGAAAAGCTGCACGAGGAGCTGATGCTGGACGAGGAAGGGGCAAGGCCTACGCGCCACGAGAAGATCTTCGTGGGGAAGCCCCTGCCGCCCTCCGAGGCCCTTCGCGCCCTGGTAGGCGGCGACAGGCCTATCGAGGACGCGATCAGCGACGAGGCGCTGGCGCTCGGCGACGAGCAGGTGAAGGAATGGCTTGGCAGGATAGTCCCGAACTATTCTGCATCGAGGAAGAAAACGGAGATAAGGGGGGTTGTGATCGAAGATGAGGAAAACGGGGCATGAGGCAGAAAGAGGCATAGAGCTGGAATTTCTGGGCTGCCCGGAGGCGCAGGACGGCTGCGCCGAAAGGCTGGAGGCCGTCTACGAGGGCCTGATCTCGGGCAGGGAGGGCTTCACGGGCTGGGCGGCGCTGCCCGAAAGGGCGGACGGCCCGTCCGTGGCGCGCGTGCTTGAGGCGGCGGCGCGGATCCGGTCCCAGAGCGAGGCGCTCGTCGTCATCGGCATAGGCGGCTCGTACCTCGGCGCGCGGGCCGCGCTGGAGCTGCTCGGGAGGCGCGGGCGGGGGCCGGAGCTGCTATTCGCGGGGCAGAACATCAGCGGGACCTACCACGCGGATCTCTTGGACGCCGTAAGCGGGAAGGAGCTGAGCGTCTGCGTCGTGTCGAAGTCGGGCACGACGACCGAGCCGAGCATCGCCTTCGCCGTATTCAGGGACCTGCTCCACGAGAGATACGGCAGGGAGGGCGCGGCCGGGCGCATATACGCGATAACCGACCCCTCCTCCGGCACGCTCAGGGCGGAAGCCGACGCCGAGGGCTACACGAGCTTCGAGATACCGCCCGACATAGGCGGGCGCTATTCGGTGCTTACGCCCGTCGGCCTGCTGCCCATGGCCGTCGCGGGCATAGACATAGCCGAGGCGCTGGCCGGCGCCAGGCTGGCGGCCTCGCCGGCCCTTCGCTCGCTGGCGGGCAGGATGGCGGGCGTAAGGAAGGCGCTCATGGACAGCGGCAAGAGCGTCGAGGTCTTCGAGCAGTACGAGCCGTCGATGTTTTTCTTCACCGAATGGATGAAGCAGCTTTTCGGCGAGAGCGAGGGCAAGGAGGGCAAGGGGCTTTTCCCCGCCGGCCTCTCGTTCAGCACGGACCTGCATTCCATGGGGCAGTTCCTGCAGGAGGGCAGCCAGATATTCTTCGAGACCCTGCTCGACGTCAAGCGCCCCCCGAGGGACCTCGCGGTCCCGGCGGGCGCCGGCCCGCTGCTCGCGGGAAAGAGCATGAACGAGGTCAACCGCGCGGCGCTGGAGGGCGTCGTCGCCGCGCACAGGGCCGCCGGCGTCCCGATAATAAGGGTGGGCGTCCCCGACGTTTCCCCCCACAGCTTCGGGCAGATGGTCTTCTTCTTCCAGCTCGTCTGCGCCTTTACCGGCAGGCTCATGGGGGTCGATCCCTTCAACCAGCCGGGGGTTGAGCGGTACAAAAGCGAGATGAAACGCCTTCTGGGCGCGGCGGCCAGCGGATAGCCGGCTACTACTTACCCACTCTAATCAAAACTACTCACACGCCGCGGCAGTCTTTGTCCAGATCGGGTTCTGGGGGCGATTTTGGCTCCCGGAGCGTACTAGAAGCTACGTGAGGAAGCCAATAATCGCAACCAGGTTCCGAGATGGGCAAAAATGGCGTGGCGGGTGAGTAGTAACCTAGATATCCCAATGAGGCTGCCCGGCGGATGTTCCGGGCGGCAACAATCCAACGGAGGTCAGCCATGAAAAAGATCGGCGTGCTAGGCACAGGGACAATGGGGGCGGGCATCATACAGGTGCTCGCGCAGAACGGCTTCGAGGTCGTGCTCAGGGCCAGAAGGGAAAGCTCCGTCAGCGGGGGCATCGCGACGGTCACGAAGAACCTCGAGAAGCTGGTCGCGAAGGAAAGGCTCACGGCCGCGGAGAAGGACGAGGCCCTGTCGAGGGTCAAGGGCTCGACGGACATCGGCATAGTGGCGGACGCCGATCTCATCATTGAGGCGGCGACGGAGGACATGGAGTCGAAGAAGGCGCTGTTCGCGGAGCTCGACGGGCTCTGCAAGCCGGGCACGATACTCGCCACGAACACCTCGTCCCTGTCGATAACGGAGATAGGGGCGGCGACGAGGCGGCCGGACAAGGTCATAGGCATGCACTTCTTCAACCCGGTCCCGCTGATGAGGCTCATCGAGATAATCAAGGGGCTCGCCACCTCGGACGAGACGAAGGACACCATAGTCGGGCTCGCCGAGACGATAGGCAAGACGCCCGTCGAGGTCGCGGAGGCGCCCGGCTTCGTCGTGAACAGGCTGCTTATCCCCATGGTGAACGAGGCTGTGGGAGTGCTTGCGGACGGAGTGGCCTCGGCCAAGAACATCGACGAAGCCATGAAGCTGGGCGCCAGCCACCAGATAGGCCCGCTCGCCCTGGGCGACCTCATCGGCCTGGACGTGTGCCTCGCCATAATGGAGACCCTGCACACGGAGTACGGCGACGACAAGTACAGGCCGCACCCGCTGCTTCGCAAGATGGTGCGGGGCGGGAAGCTGGGAAGGAAGACGGGACACGGCTTCTTCGATTACTGAGGCCGGACTGCCGCAGCGGCGGGCATACTGCCGCGCCATCGGCGGGCGGGGCGGCGGGC
>JAISXZ010000104.1 GCA_031270275.1 Eubacteriales Family XIII. Incertae Sedis bacterium
GTAATGTCGGCGATCTTCCCGGCGGAGCGCTACGGGGACTTCCTCACGGGCTTCCTCACCGTGATAGGCATGGTCTTCGTCCCCGTGTACACGGCCCTGTTCCTGGACTTCATCGCCGCGAGGGCGGGCCGCAGGCGGCTCGGGAACCGCACGAAGCTGCTCATGGCGGCGGCGGGCATGGCCGCCTACCGGCTGTTCGGCCTGCACGAGGTATGGATACCGACGCTGGCGGCCATGCTGCTCGTCTGCGCGCTCTACGCGCTCTGTGCGCTGGCGGCCCGCAGGACGGCCCTGAACGGGGAGGCGGGGGGCGGATGACGATCATCGTGAACGGCGGGCGCGCGGACTGCGCGCCCGGCCTCAGCCTGGACAGCTTTCTCGAAGGCGAGGGCTACGACCAGCGCGTGATAGTGGTCGGACTGAACGGGACGATAGTCCCCAAGGGCAGCTACCCGTCCGTCCGGCTGGACGACGGCGACGCGCTGGAGATACTCAACTTCGTCAGCGGAGGCTGAGGGCTTTTGATTCCTTTGTTTACGGCGCCCGCAGGGGCGCGATGGAGGCGGCCATGGACGATCCCCTGAGGCTTGGAACACACGAGTTCAGCTCGCGCTTCATACTGGGCTCGGGCAAGTACTCGCTGAAGCTCATAAGGGCCGCGGTCGAGAACGCCGGGGCGCAGATGATAACGCTGGCCCTGCGCCGGGCCAATCCCGGCGGCGCGGAAAACATACTCGACTACATACCCGAGGGCGTCGCCATACTGCCCAACACCTCGGGCGCGAGAAACGCCGACGAGGCCGTGCGCATAGCCCGCTTCGCGCGTGCGCTGGGCTGCGGCGACTTCATCAAGATCGAGGTCATACGCGATTCCAAATACCTCCTTCCCGACAACGGCGAGACCGTAAAGGCGACGGCGGCGCTCGCCGAGGAGGGCTTCACCGTCATGCCCTACATGTACCCCGACCTGAACGCCGCGCGCGACCTCGTCAGCGCCGGGGCCGCCTGCGTCATGCCCCTCGCCTCGCCCATAGGCTCGAACATGGGCCTGCAGGCCCGCGACTTCATCAGGATACTGATAGACGAGATAGATCTGCCCGTCATAGTCGATGCGGGCATAGGCAGGCCGTCACAGGCCTGCGAGGCGATGGAGATGGGCGCGGCGGCGGTGATGGCGAACACGGCCATAGCGACGGCCGGCGACATCCCCGCCATGGCGACGGCCTTCAGGAAGGCCATAGAGGCGGGGCGCGCGGCCTATCTCTCGGGGCTGGGGCGCGTGCTTCCGGGCGGCGCGTCCGCGTCGTCGCCCCTCACGGGCTTTTTGGGCGGCGTGGAGGGCGCGGAAAATGATTAGGGCAGGCGGCGCGGAGGGCGCGGAGAATGATTAGGGCGGACGGCCAGGGCCACATGGAATACGCGCGGGGCATGGAGGCCATAGGCTCCGGCATAATGGATGCCGTCCTCGCCGCCGCCGGGGCGCAGGATTTTTCCGCGTTCTCGGAGGACGACGCGAGGCGGGCGCTGGGCGGGCGCGAGCTCTCCGCCGACGGCTTCGCCGCCCTGCTGTCCCCGGCCGCCGCGCCCCTGCTCGAACAGATGGCGGCGCGGGCAAGGGCCGAAACCCGTGCGAGGTTCGGGAACTCCGTGTCGCTTTTCACCCCGCTCTACATCTCAAATTACTGCGAGAACGGCTGCGTCTACTGCGGTTTCAGCCGGGACAGGCGCATAGCCAGGGCCCGCCTTGACCCCGCCGGGATAGAGCGCGAGATGCTGTCCATATCGGCGTCCGGGCTCGAGGAGATACTGATACTGACAGGGGAAAGCCGAAGGATGTCGGACCTCGGCTACATCGAGGGCGCCTGTGCCGCGGCGCGAAGGCATTTCCGCGTGGTCGGCGTGGAGGTCTACCCCATGGACAGCGCCGACTACGCCAGGCTGCAGGCCTGCGGCGCGGACTTCGTGACGGTCTTCCAGGAGACCTACGACACGGGGAGCTACGGCAGGCTTCACCCCGCCGGGCGCAAGCGCTCCTTCCCCTACAGGTTCAACGCCCAGGAGCGCGCCCTGCTCGGCGGCATGCGCGGCGTGGGCTTCGGGGCGCTGCTGGGGCTGGCCGACTTTCGGAGGGACGCCTTCGCGACGGGCCTGCACGCCCGCCTGATACAGCGGAAATACCCGCACGCCGAGATATCGTTTTCCTGCCCCCGCCTGCGCCCCATAGGCGGCGGCGCGGCCTTCGTCCCCTTCGAGCTGGGCGAGGCGGAGCTCCTGCAGGTCATATGCGCCTACCGCCTGTTCATGCCCTTCGCGAACATAACGATATCGAGCCGGGAGGGCGCCCGCTTCCGCGACAACGCGGCGGGCATAGCGGCCACCAAGATATCCGCAGGCGTGGACGTGGGCATAGGCAGGCGCGGGGCGGCGCCGGAGCCCGCGGGCGACGGGCAGTTCGAGATAGCCGACGGCCGCTCCGTGGGCGAGATTTGCGCGATGCTGTCCGCCCGGGGCCTGCAGCCCGTGATGAGCGAGCACCTCTATGTTTGAGATAATAGCCGTGACGGATCGCCTGCGCTGCGAGGGCGATTTTATGGACAGGATCGAGGGCATCGCCGCCGCAGGGGCCTCCGCCGTCATCCTGCGGGAGAAGGATCTCGGGCCGAACGAGTACGGGGGGCTTCTGCGCGAGGCCGCCCGGCGCTGCGCCAGGCACGGCGCCGAGCTCATAGCGCACGGCTTCATAGACGAGGCGCTGGACGCGGGCTGCGGCAGGATACAGCTTCCCATGGCGGCCTTCATGGAGGGGCGGGGCCTTCTCAGGCCGCGCGGGGGGCTTAGGGCGGGCGTGTCCGTGCATTCCCTGAACGAGGCGCTGCGCGCCGTCGCGCTCGGCGCGGAATGGCTGCTGGCGGGGCATATATTCGAGACGGACAGCAAGAGGGGGCTGCCGCCGAGGGGCCTGCGCTTCCTGGCGGAGATCTGCCGCCTGTCCCAGGCGCCCGTCTACGCCATAGGAGGCATATCCGAGCGCAACATCGGCGAGGTCCTGGACGCGGGCGCGGCCGGCGCCTGCCTCATGTCGCCCTTCATGGCGGCGTCCGATCCGGGCGCCCTCGTCAGGGGGCTTAAAGCCTCGGCGCGCCCCATGCGCCGGGATGGAGGAAACAGATGAAGATCGCCGTCGCCGGCGCCGGCAAGCTCGGCATGAAGCTCATGGAAACGCTGCTCAGCGGCGACCATTCGGTCACGATCATAGACAAGGACGAGGAAGTCCTCGCCCGCATCTCCGCCGGCTACGACGTGATGACCGTCGCCGGCAACGCGAAGCAGATCTCGCTGCTCAAGGAAATGGGCATCGGCGACTTCGACTATCTGCTGGCGTCAACCGACAGGGACGAAAAGAACATCGTCATAGCGGCCTTCGCAAAGAAGCTGGGCTGCCCGCGCGTCATCGCGAGGGTCCGGGACCCCGAGCACATGAACCAGATGGACTTCATACAGGAGAGCATGGGCCTTGACTACCTGATCAACCCGGACTTCGCCATCACGAGCGAGATATACAAGTACCTCGTCGAGAAGTACACGCTTAAGGGCGGCGCCATGCGCATGGGCGGGATCACCATGCTCGAGTTCCTCTCAAACAAGATGCCCGAGCTCGTCGGCAGGTCCATACGCGACATACCCGCGCTGCTCGGGCGCGTCCTCGTGGTCGCCATCTCCAGGAACGGAAAGATCATCATCCCGAACGGCAGGCACTCCATAATGGCGGACGACACGCTCTACCTCGTGGGCAACAGGGACATGATAAGGGAGCTGGGCAAAAAGGTCCGCGAAAAGGGCCGGTACACGGACGTGCACAAGGTTATGATAGCCGGGGGCGGCAAGTCGGGGCTCTACCTCGCGAAGCTCCTTTCGGAATACGGCGCGGCCGTCAAGATAATAGAGATCAGCAAACAGCGCTGCCAGTACCTGTCCACGCGCCTCGAAAACGTCCTCGTGCTGCACGGCGACGCGACGGATCCCGAGCTGCTGGCGGAGGAGAATTTCGACGAGATGGACGCCTTTGTCTCGGCGACCGGCTACGACGAGGAAAACCTGCTGCTCGCGCTCATGGCGAAGCAGCGCGGCATAGAGGACGTTATAGCGAAGATCAGCCGCGAAAGCTATTCGGGGCTGATCGAAAGCATGGGCATAGACATGGTGCTGAACCCCGTCGAGATATCCGCCAGCCACATACTCCGCTTCATACAGGGCTCGGACATGATCATATCCTCGCAGCTGATCCAGGGCCAGGCCGAGATGATAGAGTTCGTGGCCGACGAGGACATGATGATCGCGGACAGGCCCATATCCGAGCTCGGGCTTCCGGAGGGGGTCATCATAGCGGCCGTGCGCCGGGGCGCCGAGGTCATCATCCCCAACGGGGCCACCGAGATAGAGGAAGGGGACCGCGTCACGGCGCTGTGCCTGCTGTCGGAGGCCAAGGAGCTGGAGAGGCTGTTTAGGATACGCAGGGGATTCTTCAGATGAAGTTCAATTTCCACGTGATTCTCAAGATAAGCGGCGTCATAGCGATGATCGTCGCGCTGTCCATGCTGCCGGCGGCGATCATATCGGCCGTGTGCGGGGAGAGCGAGGCCCTGCGCGCCTTCCTGCTGTCGATGCTCCCCTTTTTCGCGGCGGGCTGCCTGATATTCGTGTTCACGAAGCCCCTGTCGGCGTCGCTGCGCATGCGCGAGGGCATCTTCATCGTCTCGTGGTGCTGGATGCTGTCGTCCCTGCTCGGCTCCCTGCCCTACATGCTCTGCGGGGCGGCGCCGGGTTTCGTGGACGCCTTCTTCGAGTCGGCCTCGGCCTTCACGACGACGGGCGCCACGCTCATGCCCGATCTGGAGGCCCTGCCCAAGGGCATGTTTTTCTGGCGCGCCCTTTCAAACTGGCTCGGCGGGATGGGGATACTCATCTTCGCCGTATCCATACTGCCGGCCCTCGGCATAGGCGCGCTGAACATCGCGAAGGCGGAGACCCCCGGCCCGACCCTCGACAAGATGACCCCGAGGATGTCGGACAGCGCCCGGCTGCTCTACGGCATCTACATAGCGCTCACGGCGGCCGAGTTTCTGCTGCTGGTGGGCCGGATGGGGCCCTTCGAGGCGGCCGTGCACAGCTTCGCGAGCGTTGGCACGG
>JAISXZ010000120.1 GCA_031270275.1 Eubacteriales Family XIII. Incertae Sedis bacterium
TCCCGCCCTGAATCGCCACATTGTCATACAGGAAGGGCGAATAAATGAAGTGGTGCAGACCGGTCGGAATCAGGATGCGATTGAGGAAGGCGTAGATTCCCACGCCGGGGGTGCCGGCGACCACCAGGAATCCCTGCGTGGCGACATAGCCTTGCTGTACCTGCGGCCAGACCAAGGCCGACAGCAGCGCCAAGGGGATCATCACGAAAAACCCTATCGCGAAGATCAGCGTGGAACCCTTGAAAATGCCCAGCCATTCGGGGAGCGCGGTATCAAAGAAGCGGTTGTGCAGGAACACCACAACCCCGGCAATCAGCAAGCCGCCCAGAATGCCCATGTCCAGCGTTTGGATCCCGGCGATCTTGGTGATTCCCGTGCCGCCCGCCTCAAAGTCGAGGACGCCGAATGCCGGGCCCCAGTTCGTCAAAATCTGGCTGATAAAATAATTGAAGGTAAGATACAGCACCAGGGCCTCGAGACACGCGCGGGCGTTCTGCTTTTTGGCCAGGCCGATGGGCAGGGCCACCGCGAAAATCAGAGGCATGTTGCGAAACACCGTCCAGGAGCCGTTTTCCACCACCGACCAGATTTTATGCCACATGGAAGAAGGCTCGGCAATGGAACCCATGACCGCGGGATTCATGAACATGGTGGAAAGCCCGGCCATGATGCCGGCGAACGCGAACAGAAGTACCGGGGTAAACATTGCGCCGCCGAAACGCTGAATCTTTTTCATCATAGTGAATCACGCCTTTCTTTACGGAGCGTCAGAACGTGTGAACACGCCCAATTGATTCGGGACACTCTCACCGGCCGGGTTTGAATTTCTCCCTCTGTCAACAAAATAACGCATCCGAAGAAACTTTTCAATAGCTTTCGCCCATGTCGGGAAAGAACCTTTTAGGCCGTCCGACTTCCCTTAAAAGCGTGAAATTTCACGCGGGAAATACGCCTATAGATCGTAAAAAAGGCGGCTTCCGCTTTTGGGAAGGCCGCCAAACAGATCTGCGCCGAAAAACATGTCGTTCACATATGGCTTTGCAGGTACCGAAGATATTTGAGCAGGAGCATTTCCACCGCTATGAAAAAGTGGGCGGTGGTTTCGTAGCCTTGGGAGAACATCGAATCGACATTTGATGTATTGATATACAGGCTGTGGTCGCTCAGCCGCGCCAGCGTGTTGTTTTTGAATTTGGTTATCGATATGAGTTTTACGCCCCGCAGTTTGAGGGCCTTCGCGAATTCAACGCCGGTTTCCGTTTCGCCTGTCATGGAAATGATGATTCCGGCATCGTTTTCGCCGATGGTGTCAGAAACCAGGCCGGTCTCATGATGTGTTCCCTCGAGCAGATAAATATACCGCCGCGCCGAGAGGAAAGCCCGCTGAAGCTCCCGCGCGACATTCGTCTGCACGGCGCCCGTGCCATAGGCGAATACCTTGTCCGCGCCGTGAAGCGTTCGGCAAATGTCCTCGCAGTCCCTCTCCTTCATGTCCTCCGTCAGCTTTCGATAGTCGCCGCAGATGAGCTCCAATACGTTGTCCGGGAGTTTTTTGCCCTGCTCGCATTCCAGCTTTAGCCGGACTTTCATTTCGGAAAAGCCGGAAAACCCCAGTTTCTGCGTAAAACGCAGTATGGTCGTGCGGGACACGTTGCACTTGGCCGCCAGGGCCTCGATGGTGCAACGGCTGCAGGCCTCCTTGTTCTTGCGGATATAATTCAGTATTTGGATGTCGGTCTCACCCAGGCGATTCAGATATTGGCCCGCGTTTTCGCTAATGCTCATGACGGCAACCTCGAATTTCCATGACACGGAGGCGCGGACAGCCTATAGTGCCTCCAGCAGTTCCTTCAGCGCCCTGAGCCTGGAGACGGACGCGGCCTCGCGATCCCCGCCGCCGCCCTTTGCCATGCGCAGGCCGGCAAGCGTCTTCATCTCCGTCGCTATCTTGCGGCCGAGCCATTCGGCGAGAAGCGGATCGCCCCCCTGCGCGAGCATGGGGCTGATTTCAAACTCCAGGCCGTTTTTAACGATAAGCCCGGCGGCCCCGGCGCAGTCGCGCGGGGGCCGCCGGGCGACGTCGCGCGGCAGCGCCGTTATTATCTCGCAGATGAAACGCCCTTCCCTGGCCAGGGCCTCGCCGGCGATGCCAAAGCCGTTGTCCGCAAGCCAGCGGCGCAGCGTCTCGGCGGCGTTTCGGGGCTGGAGTATGTATCTGCCCATGCTGCGGGCCTTTTCGGGGTCACTCGCGAGCATGCCGGCTATGAGCCTGCCGCCCATCCCCGCCATGACCACGGCATCGGCCTCGCCGCTTTGCAGCGCCGAAAGGCCGTCGCCGAGCCTCATGTCGAATTCCACGCCGGGCAGCAGGCGGCCGATGTTCGCCCGCGCCTTGTCCATGGGCCCCTGCCTCAGATCGCTGAGTATCAGGGCGGAGGCAAGGCCCCTTTCGTAGAGCGCGACGGGGAGCAGGCCGTGGTCCGTGCCTATGTCCGCGACGCGCTCCCCGCGCCTTATTTCTGCGCATATCCTTTCGAGCCGTTCGGAAAGCCTCGTCATCGTCCGCCGCCGTTCAGGCCCGCGCCGTTCTGCCCGTTTTGCCCGTTTTGCCCCTTGCCGGCGGCGCGGGCCGGCTATTCAAGATAGTCCTTGAGCTTCTTGCTCCTGCTGGGATGGCGCAGCTTGCGCAGCGCCTTGGCCTCGATCTGCCGTATCCTTTCGCGTGTGACGTCGAAGCGCTTGCCGACCTCCTCGAGCGTCCGCGCCCTCCCGTCGTCAAGCCCGAATCTCAGGATGAGGACCTTCTGCTCGCGCTCCGTCAGCGTGTCGAGCACCTCTATAAGCTGCTCCTTAAGCATGGAGAAGGCCGCCGCGTCCGCAGGCGCCAGCACCTCCTCGTCCGGGATGAAGTCACCGAGGTGGCTGTCCTCCTCCTCGCCTATAGGCGTTTCCAGGGAGACGGGCTCCTGCGCTATCTTCAGTATCTCGCGCACCTTCTCCTCGGAGATGTCCATCTCAACGGCTATCTCCTCCGGCAGCGGCTCCCTGCCGTATTCCTGCAGCAGCTGCCGCGATACGCGTATAAGCTTGTTGATGGTCTCGACCATGTGGACGGGTATCCTGATGGTCCTGGCCTGATCGGCGATGGAGCGCGTTATGGCCTGCCTTATCCACCATGTCGCGTAGGTGCTGAACTTGTAGCCCTTGCGCCAGTCGAACTTGTCAACAGCCTTGATGAGGCCGAAATTTCCCTCCTGTATCAGGTCAAGGAACAGCATCCCCCTGCCCACGTAGCGCTTCGCTATGCTTACGACGAGGCGGAGATTGGCTTCGCATAGGCGTTTTTTTGCCTCCTCGTCGCCGTTCTCCATGCGTATGGCGAGCTCGACCTCCTCGTCGGCGGTCAGCAGGGGCACGGTGCCGATCTCCTTCAGGTACATCCTGACCGGGTCGTCCACCGCTATGCCCTTGGGCAGGGTCGCCTCGATGTCTACCGCGCCGTCCTCGACCGCTATCTCGGCCTCGGCCTCAGCTTCGGCCTCGACCTCGTCCTCGTCGATATCAAGCAGCTCGTAGTCCCCGGGCTCCTCGGCGTCGCTGACAAGCTCCACGCCGGCGTTGAAAAGCTTGTCGAAAAAATCGTCGATCTGGTCCTTGTCTATGTCCAGCGTCTCAAGCTCGTCAGATATCTCGTTATAGGTCACGCTGCCCTTTATCTTGGCCCGTTCCAGAAGATCCTGGATCGCCTCGATCCTTTTTTCGTCGTTCTCGTCGTCGAAGCCCATTGAGATCACCTGCCTTTTACCCCTTTCGCTTCCCTCTGTATGCCCAGAAGCTCCTGCGTCAGCTCCCTTATCCTCTCAGGGCCGTCTTCCTCGTTCGCCACCGTGAGCAACAGGATTATCTCGTTCTCCCTTTCCGACAGCTCCTTCAGGCGCAGCGCCCTTACGCAGCCGTCGAAGACATCCTCGTCGCTGCCCGCCAGATGCACGTTTTCCCTGATGTCCGCGAGGGCCGCCAGGCATTCCTCGTCCAGGCTGTCGGCCAGCCTGCGCATGTCAGGCTCCGAACCGTCGGCGCACATGCCGGCAATGGCCGAGTATATCCTGAAAAGCGCGGGGGTAACGAAGACGCGTTCGTATTCCATTATCCTCGGAAGATAGCCGCTGTCCGAGAGCAGCAGCCTTATGAAGTTCCTCTCGGGCATGCTGCCGGCCGGCGCGCCTGCGGAGGCGGCCCTGCTCTGGCCGCCCGCCCGCGCCTCCCTGCCCGGCGGCGTCCATGCCGGCGCCTGCCGCCCGCCCGGCGCGCCTGCGCCCGACAGCTCCGCGCGTATGGCGCCCTCCGAGATGCGCGTCTCCGACGAGACCTTCTTTATATAGATCTCAGCCTCGACGGGGCTGGCCTTCCTGAGTATGCCCGCGACGGCCTTCAGAAAAGCCAGGCTTCCCTCCGTGGACGATATGTCGTGCCTGTCCCTCTCTACGCCTATCCTGTAGTCCATATAGGGAAGCGCCTCGTCCAGAAGCCCCATGAAGCGCTCCCTGCCGTTCGCCTTTATGTATTCGTCCGGATCCTTCGCGCCTTCCATGCGCAGCGCCTTTACGGCGCAGCCCGCCTCCCTGAGCACGTCCATGCCCCTCATGGCCGCCGCCCTGCCCGCCTCGTCGGCGTCGTAGGCCATCACCACGTTGTCCGTGTAGCGCTTCAGCATGGCGGCCTGCCCCTGCGTCAGCGCCGTGCCGAGCGATGCGGTCACGTTCCTGACGCCATGCCTGTAAAGCGATATCACGTCCATGTACCCTTCCACCAGTATGGCCCTGTCGGCCTTTCTTATCTCCTGGCTCGTGACGTTCAGCGCGTAAAGGCTGTCCTTCTTGTGGTATATGCGCGAATCCGGCGAATTCAGGTACTTGGGGCCGTCGTCGCCCAGCGCCCGCCCGCCGAAGCCTATTATCTTCCCCCTTGTGTTTATGATCGGGAACATAACCCTGTTACGGAACCTGTCGTAGCGCCTTTCGCCGGATACGGCGCAAAGCCCCAGCGACAGGGCCAGCTTCTCGTCCACGCCCTTTTCCGACAGGGCCCGGCAAAGGCTGTCCCACTCGCCGTCCGCGTAGCCGACGCCAAAGGCCCTCAGCGTCGCGTCGTCCACGCCGCGCCGCGCCATATACGGCAGGGCGGGGTTCCCGAGCCGCCTGAAGGCATGGTAGAAGAAGGTCGCGGCCTCCCTGTTCGCCTCGTAATACGCGGCCTTTCTGCCGTCGGTGTCAAAGGCGGCGGGCGCCCACTCTATGCCGTATTCCTCGGCCAGCTTCTCGGCGGCCTCCAGAAAGCTGAGGTTCTGGGTCCTTTTCACGAACTCGATGACGTCGCCCGACGCGCCGCAGCCGTAGCATACAAAGCGCTGCCTGTCCTCGGACACCGTGAAGGATGGCGTCTTCTCGTTGTGGAAGGGGCAAAGCCCCGTATGGTTCGCGCCGGTCTTTTTCAGCTGCACGAGCCGCCCCACCACATCCACGATATTGCATCTGCTTTTTATCTCATCCGCGATGTTCCCGCCGTTTTTCACCGCAGGGCCTCCAAAAGCCGCGCCGCGACGCCTGCGCACATAATATACGACGCGAGGCGCCGCATTCCTTTTTTATTGCTCCACCGACTAAACATTGCGCGCCTTCGCCCGTTCAGGAAGCCGTGGGGCCCCCGCCCCGGCCGGACGGCCCGCGCTGCCATGCCTGCTTCCAGCCCGTAGGCACGGACAGCTCCTTGTACAGCCCTATGGCGTAGCGATCCGTCATGCTGGCTATGTGGTCCTTGACTATCTCGGCAAGGCCGTGCGTCTCCGCAAGCCGACCGAACTCCGCCGGCAGCTCGCCGGGGTTTTCCATGTAGTGGTCGTAGAGCGAGAACATGAGCCGGCGCACCTTGTCGAGCTCCTCGTCCCCCTTCACCACGTTGCTGTAATAGACGTTGGCGAACATGAAATCGCGCAGCTTGTTCATGTAGTAGGCGCATTCGTCGCCCTGGTATATCATCTTCTCGCCGTCGCTGTTCTCCACTATGTCGCTGACCAGCGTGTTTATGCGCTCCGTGGTGGATCCGCCCAGCGATTCGACGCAGTCCCTGGGCAGCTCGTCCCTGACGATGACGCTGCTCCTGAGCGCGTCGTCTATGTCGTGGTTTATGTAGGCGATGCGGTCGCTTATCTTGACCGTCTGCCCCTCGAGGGTAAACGGCATCTTCTTGCCCGTATGGTTGAGTATGCCGTCCCTTACCTCCTCGGTCAGGTTCATGCCCTGCCGCGTCTCGCTGCACTCCAGCACGTCGGCCACCCTCAGGCTCTGCTCGTTGTGCCGGAAACCGCCCTCGTGCCGCTCGTTCAGGAAGACCTCGCCGTTATGCCCGAAGGGCGTATGGCCCAGATCGTGGCCCATCGCTATGGCGTCGGTCAGGTCCTCGTTCAGCCTCAGCGCGCGCGCTATGCTCCGGGCGATCTGCGCCACCTCGAGCGTGTGCGTCAGGCGCGTCCTGAAGTGGTCCCCCTCCGGGGCCAGAAAGACCTGGGTCTTGTGCATCAGCCTGCGAAGGGCCTTGGAATGGATGATCCTGTCCCTGTCGCGCTGGAAGTCCGTCCTGAGCGCGCATTTCTCCTCGTCTTTCCGCCTGCCCCTGGACTCCGCGGCCTTAGCCGCCAGCTCCGACAGCATCTCGTACTCCCGCCGCTCCGAAGCCTCCCTGCCAAGCATAGAGACTACCTCCTTTCAAACGCCGGTATGGCCGAAGCCGCCGTCGCCCCTCTCTGTTTCTTCCAGCTCCGCAGCCTCGTCCCATTCCGCCCTTTCGTGCCTGGCGATCACCATCTGCGCTATCCTGTCGCCGTTGTCTATCCTGAAGCTCCCCTCGCCCCAGTTTATCATGGCGACCATTATTTCGCCCCGGTAGTCGCTGTCTATCGTGCCGACCCCGTTCACAAGCCCGACGCCATGCCTCGCGGACAGGCCGCTGCGGGCCCTTATCTGCGCCTCGACGCCCGCAGGCAGCTGTATGCACAGGCCCGTGGGCACAAGGGCGCGGCCGCCGGCCTCGATGATCATGGGCGCGTCTATGCAGGCCCGCAGATCCATGCCTGCGGAGCCTGGCGTCTCGTAGGCCGGCAGGCTTCCGCCCAGGCTCTTTATCCTTATCCTCATGCCGGCGCCAAGGCGCCTGCGGCCCTAGGCGTGATCAGCTTGCTCATGTCGCGCCTGCGCCCTATTATCGCGCCCGAGTAGCTTCCAGGGTCGCTTACAAGCTTAGAAACCTCCTTTATGTCGTCCAGGGTTACGCTGTCGATGCCCTCTATAACCTCCTGCGGCGTGTAGGTCTTGCCCAGCAGCAGGCAGTTCTTTCCGGCGGTGAACATGCGGCCGTTGACGCTCTCCTGGCTGAAGATGTAATGCCCCTTCATCTGCTCCTTCGCCATGGACAGCTCGTCCTCGGTCACGCCCTCGCTTTCCAGCCCCATAAGCTGCTCCATTATGGCCGTAACCGCCTTCTTGACCTTCTTGTGGCTTACCGCGGCATAGATGTCGAAATAGCCCGTGTCGCGGAAGGAGTTGTTCGCCGAATATATGGCGTAGGCAAGGCCCTTCTGCTCGCGCAGCGCCTGGAAAAGCCTTGAACTCATGTTGCCGCCCATGACGCTGTTGAGAAGCATCATGCTGTAGTAGCGGCTGTCGTCCAGGGACACGCCCTTGGTGGCCAGGCAGATGTGGCTCTGCTCTATGTCCTTTTCCTTGGCGCGGAAGCGGGGCTCGAATCCGGGCTGTATCGTCTCGTCGTGCGGGCTGCCCTGGGGCGTCGCCTCGAACAGCCTTTCGAGCTCCTCGCAGACCTCGCCCTCGTCGATCCTGCCCACCGCCGTCAGCACGAGGCCCGCCTTTGTGTAGTGCCTGCGCATGTAGGCGCGGATGGTGGCCGGCTTGACGTTGGCCAGCGAAGACGGCGTGCCGAGCACGCTTTTCGCCAGCGGCGAGCCGTGGAACAGCTCCTCGCAGATGAGATCGCTGATCTCCTCCTCGGGGCTGTCCTTGACCATCTTTATCTCCTCGCAGACGACCTCCCTCTCCTTGTCCAGCTCAACCCGGTCGAAGCGCGACGACAGGAACATGTCGCTGAGTATGTCCGCGCCCTTGGAGAAATTCGATCCAAGGGTCTTCAGGTAGTAGCAGGTGGCCTCCTTGCCCGTGAACGCGTTTATGTGCCCGCCTATGCGATCCACGTCCTCGGCTATGCGCTTGGCGCTGCGCTTGTGGGTCCCTTTGAAAAGCATGTGCTCGATGAAATGGGATATGCCCGCGCTGCGCGCGGGCTCGAACACGGCGCCGGCGCGGACCCAGACGCCGATAGACACCGACTGGACATGCGGGATGTCCTCCGTGACCAGCCTTATTCCGTTGCTCAAAGTCTTTATTTTTACCATGACGCCCCCCTTTTTTGCAATGCCGGCGCAATGCCGGTAAGATTCAATACCCAATTGCGGTCGCTTGAAACATATATTCCAGTCTTTGGCGAGCCGGGTGCGCTACGGCCCCTGTGCGCCGCCGGGCGGCGCGTCCTGCCCCTGCGCCCCGTCCTCCTGCGGCGCGCCCTCGACGGGCGGTACCGAAACCCCCTGCGAAGCCTGCCCGGCGTCCCTTATGGCGCACAGCACGAAGGCCACCTTCGCCGCCTGCGCGCGCGTGGCGCTCCCCTGCGGCTCGAAGCCGCCGTCGGGCATGCCGTTCATTATGCCCGCCCCGACAACCCTGTCCGCCGCGAGGGCCGCCCAGCTGCTTATCATGGACGAGTCCGCGAAGGCCGCAGGCGTGGCGGAAGCGGGCAGATATATGCCGCTCTTTGACGCAAAGCTGTCGAGCATGACGGCCATCTGCTCCCTGCTTATCTCCGCGTCGGGCGCGAAGCTCGTCGCGTCCATCCCGTTCACTATCCCCGCCGCGTGGCCCCAGTTCACGTACCTGAAATGCCATTCGTCCACGGGGACGTCCTGGAAGCCTGACGGCGGCGCGGCGTTCAGGTCCAGCCCCTCGACCGTCTTCGCCAGCATCGCAAGGAACTGCGCCCGCGTCAGGGGGTAGTCCGGCCCGAACATGCTGTCGCCTATGCCGTTGACTATGCCCTTGCCCGCCAGCGCCTCTATGTAGGGCCTGGCCCAGTGATCCGTGCCGGTAGCCGGGTCCAGCATGTCGATGAAGCTTATCTTCGCGCCCACCTGGACGGGTATCGAAACGGAGCTCTGCCCGAACGAGACCCTTATCTCGCCCGACACGCCGCTCCTTTCCGTGGCCGTGAACAGCCCGTTCCCGTCGATCCTGCCGACGCCCTCGTCGCATTCCCAGGCGAAAAGGCTGTCGCTGTGCGCTATGGGGGCGTGGCCGTAGGCCGCCGTAACGCCGAGATCAAGGCTCTGGCCCGGATCCGCGAACACGGCATTCTGGCTGGGGCTTATCGTCACGCCGCTGTAGACGTCGATCTCCGCCGTGGCGGAGGCGTCGCCGTCGCTTATCTCTATCAGCGTCCGCCCGTCGCTGTCGCCCGCCGTGAACAGGCCCGACCGATCCACACTCCCCCCGCCTTCCAGTATCCTGTAGTCCAGGCCCGACAGCGCGCCGTAGCCGCTCCTTTCGTAGAGGCCGTTGCTCATGTAGGTCGAGATCTGCACCGACGCGCCCGGCATGGCAAGATAGCTGTCCGGATACGCGCTGAGCTGCCGCCCCCCGGAGCTTTGGCCGCTTCGGTAGGCCAGGAACAGCCCGTTGGCGACGCGCCGCTGGCTGCCGTCGGAGGGCGAGTTCTTCATCACGGCCGTGCTGTCTATGCCCGGCTCCCTGACCGCTATCGTGGACGAGCCCCCGCCGTCGAGGTTCACGACGACCGAGCAGCCCAGCTCCACCATATGGCTGGCCGCGTCGCTCAGGCCTATCCCGCCCGAAATTCCCGGCTGCCTGCCGTCGAGCACGTAGAGCATGATCGACCCGTCTCGCTTTATCCCGAGCAGCGTCCTCGGGTCCGCCTTGCTGCCCGTGGATATCCATCTGCCGTTGTCGTACACCGGCGTGTAGGTGCCGATGCACTCCACGCTCCTCGACACGGGGCCGTTGCTCAGATCGGTTATGTGGATGTCCACCGGCATGCCGACGGCCATCATCCCCAGAGATTGCGCCGTCGCCGAGTCCGCCGCCGTGGACAGCACGAGCTGGGTGTCGCCTATGGGCGCGTTGCCGCCGCCGTACCTCACCTCCGAAACGGTCGCGCGGACGGCCTGGCCCATGCGCAGCTGCGCCGCGTCCGCGCTTCCCGCGTCAAGCACCACCTCTATGTTCTCGCCCGAGGTCTTCGTGCTCGCGCCGTAGAGCCGGCTGTAGAGATGCAGGGCCTTCGCGCCGCCATGCGGCACGTTCACGAAGCCTATATTCGCGCTGAACGGCGTCTGCAGATGGGTGCCGTCCGGCTGGGGCACGAATATGTCGGTGCTGAGGCTGTAGTTCATGTCGGTCCAGGCGAGCTCGGCCCTTCCTGCGCCGTCGAACGCTATGACGAACTGCGGGTCGTAGCCGGAGGACTGCACGATGCCGTCATGTATCGTGAGGCCCCTCGGGCAGGCCGTGTCCGTGCTGAAAAGATCCCCGTTGACGCCTGCGACGACCTTCCAGCCCTGGGCCTCGAGCGTGGCCGTCATCGCATCCAGGACGTACTTGTCGCCCGCCTCCCCCGAGAACACTATCGGCCGTATCTGCGAGCCTACGGTGTCGGCCTCCACGACATAGGCCCGCTCCACGCCGTTCGTGTCGTGCCCCGCCAGTATCCTTGTGAAGCTTACGCCGTCGAATATCTCCATGCGTGCGGCGTAATACACGTTGCCTATGCCGCTCTGCCTGGAAAAGCCCGAAAACAGGAGCCCCGCCAGCATCACGAAAACGACAAGAACGGCTGTCGCCTTCCTTTCGGTCATTGCAAAATCCCCCTTATCGCCTCGGCGTACGGCGGTATGCCGAGCACGAGCGCGTAGTCCATGAACAGCAGGTCTGTGATGCCCTCATCGCGGACAAGGCTCTGCAGGCTGCCTTCGTAATGCCGGGGGTCTATTACATGTATCTGCTCGAAATGCGGTATGAGCCACGGTATGAAGGCGTTTGCGTAGGAGTCCTTCACCACGGCTATCCTGCGGCCGCCCGCAGCCTCGCGATCAATCCTGCAATACGGGTAGTCCCCGCCCATGAACGCGTAATACTGCTGCTTGGCCCCCATCGCGGAGGGGCTGAACACGGTTTTGCGGCTTGAACGGCCGCCCCCTGCGGGATATGCCGAGAACGTGTAGCCAAGATCCCCGAGGTCGTAGTACCAGAACTCGTCCACAGCTTTGGCCAGATAGTTCCGCGTGCTGTCCGTGTAGCGGCTGCCGTAGTAAGGCTTGGGGCTGTCGATCCTCTCCAGGCCGGCAAGCTC
>JAISXZ010000129.1 GCA_031270275.1 Eubacteriales Family XIII. Incertae Sedis bacterium
CCCCGCCCGCGCCCTACCTCCAGCCGGAGATGCCGAAAAGCTTGATCTTGCGCATTATGGTGGACTGCGTCACCCCCAGCGCGACGGCGGCCTTCCTCGTGCTGCCGTGCTTCATAAGCGCGTTCTCTATTATGTGGCGCTCGTAGTCGTGGACCTGCTCCTTTAGGCTGCCGCGCTCGTTGGGGGATGTGTAGGCGTTCCTGCCCTCGTCGCTGTATATGCAGGCGCTGATCTCGTCCTCCTTTATGACCATGTTGTTGCCGAACACGACAAGGCGCTCCATGGTGTTCTCCAGCTCGCGCACGTTGCCGGGCCAGTCGTATTTTTCGAGCAGCACCAGCGCGGCTATGCTTATGGTCTTCTGCTTGCCGTGCTTCTTGTTGAAACGCTCCAGAAAGCTCCCGGCCAGCAGGGATATGTCGCTCCTGCGCTCGCGCAGCGGGGGCACGTATATGGGGACCACCTTCAGGCGGTAATACAGGTCCTGCCGGAACCTCCCCGCCGCGACCAGCTCGCTTAAGCGCATGTTCGTGGCGGCGATTATGCGGACGTTGACCTTCGTCGCGTGGGTGCTGCCTATCTTCATGACCTCGCGTTCCTGGATCGCCCGCAGCAGCTTCACCTGCAGATTCATGGGCAGCTCGCCTATCTCGTCGAGCAGTATGGTGCCGTCGTTGGCGCTCTCGAACAGCCCCAGCTTGTCGCTTTTGAGGGCGCCCGTGAACGAGCCTTTCGCGTAGCCGAACATCTCGGATTCGAGAAGGGTTTCCGGGATGGCAGCGCAGTTGACCTTTACGAAGGGCTTGTCCCTGCGCGCGCTGTTTTCGTATATCTGGTGCGCGATCAGCTCCTTCCCCGTGCCTGTCTCGCCCTCTATGAGCACCGTGACGTCCGTGTCCGCCACCTGTTTCACGAGGCTGAACAGCAGCGTCATCTTCGCGCTCCCGAATACAAGCTCGTCGGGCTTGAGCTGCTTTTTAAGCTTCTCCAGCTCCTCTATCGCGAGCAGGCGGTCCTTTTCCATCTGACCGACCTCCAGCTGCAGCTTGTTCAGCTCGGTCAGATCCCGGAACACCAGTATCGTATGGCGCAGATCCCCGTTTTTGCCCGTGAACACGTTGGCGGTTATCATCCAGCGCCCATCCTGCATCCCGGCCATGTCCAGTATCTTCGTGACGCTGCGGCCGAGCGCCTGCGATTCAAGGCAGGCCTCGTAGGCCGGGGCGGAGACGTCCTTTATGTGCCGCCCTATGTCGGGCGTCAGCCGCCGCCTTACCGTGTCGTTCGCCTGGACAATGTTGTATTGGCCGTCTATCATGATGACGCCGTCCCCTATCTTGTCGCCCATGATCATGACTTCCAGCGCGCGCTCCTTGTAATACTCAAGCTCGTACACAAGCTTTTCGATTTCTGTTGTCCCAGCCTGCGGCATGTCGCTTCCCTCCTCGAAAAAAACCCGTCGCTTCTACGGGAAAACGGCGGGCTGTGTCCGGGTTAAGGCAGTGCGCCCATCCAGATGCGCCCTTTGTGGCGGGGAGGGGCGCGGACTGATGGCTTGCGGCAAAATCGCATGGGATCCCCCTTTTGCGATGCGGGCGGGCAGCGCGCCCGCCCCCCCGGCCCGAATGGCTATGGACTATATCTCGCATTCGATGATGGAATCGACCTGGTACTTTGTCAGCAGCTCATACCCGTCCTTCGTCACGGCCACGTTCTCCTCGAGCCGGACGCCAAAATCGCCGCCGGGCTTTCCCGTCCAGGTCTCTATGGCGAGCACCATGCCTTCCTCGAACGCCATGTCGCTGTCCCTGTCGGCGCTTTTCCACTGCCACGGCAGCTCATGCAGCGAGAGGCCCAGCCCATGGACGAGCATGTAGGGCGCGACGTCCTCCCATCTGCCGTATCCCCAGTACGCCGGCGACTGCGGGAAGCCCTTGTACACGTCGCTGGCCGGCACGCCGGCCTTGATGTACTTCATGCCCTCGTACATCATCGCGCGGCAGTCCTCGTACACCTCCTTCTGCTCCTGCGTGGCCTTTCCGCAGGAGAACGTCCTGTAGTAGCACGACTTGTACCCCTGCCATGAGTTCCCGTTTATATCGACGATGACCAGATCGCCCGGCCTTATCATCCTGTCGGTGAAGTCCACGTGCAGCGGGTTGGTGCGCGGGCCGGACGAGCAGACGAATTCCTGGGTCTCGTCGGCGCCCAGGGCGTACAGGCGCTCCATGCCAATGCCGACGAGCTCGCATTCCTTCACCCCTGGCCGTATCGCGCGCTTGATGGCGTCGAAGGCGGCCTCCGCCGTCGTGCAGGCCGTGCGCACGCATTCGATCTCGTCGCGGCTCTTTATCATGCGGGCCTCGAACATGCAGCGCTTGGCGTCGACGGCCTTAAGCCCCACCCGCGAAAGGGCCTCGCCGACGAGGAACTCGGAGGTGCAGCCGTCCAGCCCCACGGGCTCGTTCTCGAGCCCGTGCTCGCGCACGACCGCCTCTATGGTCTTTATGACGCCCTCGATGCCCTCCACCGTGTTGTTCATCTTGGTCGAGCCGGGCGAGGCGAAGATCTTGCCCTTCAGCCAGGGCATTTCCTCCCTCATCACATAGGGGGAGAAGCTCGTCATGCCGTAGACGTGGGGGTCGCCGTTTACCGGCAGTATCACGAACTGGCTTTCAAACCATCTGCATGGCACCGTGGCGTAGACTGCGGCGATATAGCGCATGTCCCATGCCTCCCATGTGACTATCGTGCCTATGCCGTGCTTGCGCATCATCGCGCGCGTCCTCTCGAGGCGGTAGCCGCGCATGCGCTCATAGTTGATGCCTTCCAGCCTGTCGGTGGCGTTTGTCCCAAACCCAAGCTTCATACAATCCCTCCTTCTCATGCCGGCGCCCGGCGCCGTCCCGAGGGCGCGCGCGCCGGCGTTTTGCCCTAGGGCGCCAAAAAACGATTCGGATTTGCAGTCGGCGCCGGGCGTCTGCGCCCCTGTGCCAACGACGCCCACTTATTTATGCAAGACGCAGACCAATAGCCGGGGGAAGGCGCGAAACGGGGCGGATTCGTACAATCGCCGGGGCTTTCGCCGCAGCGGGCCTACGTCCTGCGTCCAGAAATCATATCGGCGATTCGAAAATGCTATCTTAGTGACTTGAAAAGCTGCTCGCTGACCCGCCCCCCGCAGCCCATACAGAGGGCTTTCGCAAAGACGGGCGCCGCCAGCCAAATGCTTTTTTGCGAAATACTGCCTGAATTTCAGCGTTTTTGCATTGGCGCGGGGGGCGCCCGCAGGATTGCCGCCCGCCATGGCACGATAGTTGCGCTTTCTGTTGCTCCGAACAGGAGGCCGTTTAATATGAGAGAAGTTGTGATCGTGGGCATGGCGAGGACGCCGATAGGCGACATGCTGGGCGCCCTTAAGTCCCTCGGCCCCGTGGAGCTTGGCTGCCTGGCGGGGCGGGCGGCCATGGAGAGGGCGGGCCTCCCGCCGGGCCTTGTCACGGAGCTCGCCGTCGGCGTCATCTACAAGCACGGGCACGGGGGTAACCCCGCGAGGCAGATACAGATCGGGCTGGGGCTGCCCGCAAGCGGCTTCGCGTACACGGTGGACCAGCAGTGCGCCTCCGGCATGAAGGCGTTCGAGCTGGCGTCGCAGTCGATTGCCTTGGGCAAGTCCGACGCGGCCCTCGCGATAGGCGTGGAGAGCATGACGAACGCGCCGTACATCCTTAAGGGCGCCAGGGAGGGCTACCGCCTGGGCAACGGCCCGGAGCTGATCGACTCCATGCTCCACGATGGGCTCGTGTGCGCCATGGAGAACTATCACATGGGGATCACCGCGGAGAACCTGGCGGAGGAATACGGCATAACGAGGCAGGAGCAGGACGGGCTGGCGCTCATGAGCCACAGGAGGGCCGTCGCCGCACAGGACGGCGGCAAATTCGACGGCGAGATAGCGCCCGTGACCATAAAGACGAGGAAGGGCGAGGTCGTCGTGGACAGGGACGAGCACCCGCGCAGGGACATAAGCCTGGAGAGCCTGGGCGCACTCAGGCCCGCCTTCAAGAAGGGCGGGACCGTGACCGCCGGCAACGCCTCGGGCGTGAACGACGCGGCGGCGGCCATCGCGCTCATGGGCATGGACAGGGCCAGGGAGCTCGGGATCGCCCCGCTGGCGAGGCTGGCGTCCACGGCGAATTTCGGCGTGGAGCCCCGGATAATGGGGATAGGGCCCGCCTACGCCATCCCAAAGGCGCTGGAATACGCCGGCCTGTGCGCGGGGGACATAGGCTACTACGAGATAAACGAGGCCTTCGCCGCACAGTTCCTTGCCTGCGACAGGCTGCTTGGGCTGGACATGGACAAGGTCAACGCGAACGGCTCGGGGATAGGGCTGGGGCATCCCGTGGGCAGCACCGGCGCCAGGCTGATAATCGCCCTGGTGGGGGAGATGAAAAGGCGGAAAGCGCAGTTCGGCGCCGCCTCGCTGTGCGTGGGGGGCGGCCCCGCCATGGCGGCCGTGATAGAGTGCCTTTAGTAGGAGGAGGGACAGTGGGCGGCAAAGCGGTAGTAGCCATAGCGAAGGATCCCAGCGTCGATGAGATGGTCCGGCAGGCGTTCGGGTATCTGGGCGAGGAAGGGGAGGTCATACGCAAGGGCTCCACGGTCGTGCTTAAGCCGAACGCGGGGCATCTGGGAAAGCCCGGCACGAGCGTGAACACCAGCGCCGAGCTTGTGGGCGCCGTGGCGCGGGCGGCCAGGGCGGCCGGGGCGGGCAAGGTCATACTCGCCGAGGCGTCGGCCATAGGCTGCGACACCATGGCCTGCCTCGAGGACTCGGGGATAGGGGCGGCGGCCAGGGCGGCCGGCGTCGATGAGATAAGGGACATAAAATCCGAAAAGGACCTCATAAGCGTGCCGATACGCGACGCGAGGTCCGAAATCAGGTCTGTCAGGCTGCCGAGGTTCCTCGTCGAGGCGGAGCACATAATCAACATGCCGATCTTCAAGTCGCACGCCAGCATGGTGTTCTCCTGCGCCCTTAAGAACATCAAGGGCGTCGTGCAGGACAAGGTGCATTACGAGATGCACAAGACCAACCTGGCCATGGCGATGATGGACATATGGTCTGTCGTGAAGGCCGACCTGAACATAGCCGACCTGATCTGGCCCGCAGAGGGCTTCGGGCCGCATTCGCCCGTGCCGCTCGACTTCGGCTGCGTGCTTGCGAGCCGCGACCCCGTCGCGCTCGACGCGGTGGCCTGCCATTGCGTCGGCCTCGACATGGGCAAGGTCTCCTACTTCGAGAACGCGAGGGAGCGCGGCCTAGGCTGCGCCGACATGGAGCGTATAGAGATAAGGGGCAAAAGCGTCGCGGAGGTGTACAAGAAGATGTGGCTGCCCTATCTCGACGGCTTCGACACGTGGCCCGAATACGAGTTCCATACGGAAAATTCGTGCAGCAGCTGCCAGTCCTTGGTCGCCTTCACGATGGAGAAGCTGAAGGCGCTGGGCGAGTACGACAGGAACAGGGACGCGGTCATCTGCCTAGGCGCGAAGGACGAGGTGCCGGATCTGCCCAAGGAGCGGCTTATACTCTGCGGCAACTGCCTGCGGAAGCACAGGGCGAAGGGGGTCGCGGTCAACGGCTGCCCGCCCGCCGAGCCGCATGTGGCCTGGGCCATCATCGACAGGGAGGACCAGCTCGAGATAGGGCCGGGCTTTCGCGAGAGGATGCACGGCGACGAGGGGCCGTGGAACCTATATATTGAGGAGACGATAGAGAGAAAGAGGAGGGAGGCGGCAAGAGCAAAATGACGGCGGGCCCTTGGGACGGCCCGCGAAAACAGCGGGCATTGTTTCCGTGTGCGCCCTGACGCCCAGGGCGGACCCCGCAGGGCCAGCAAGAGGGAGGAGGCAAAATTGGGCAGGATTGTCAGAAAGACCAGCTGCACGACGGGCGGGCCGGTTTTCGTCGATGTGGACGTGGACGAAAATCGGATCGTCCGCGTCTATCCGATCGATCTGTCGGACGACGACCCCGAATCCTGGGTGATCGAGGCGCGGGGACGCAGCTTCGCGCCGCCAAGGAGAACCACGTACACGGCCTATACGGCGGGCTACAAGGCGATGGTGCATTCCGACAGGCGCATACTGTACCCGCTGAAACGGATCGGCTTCGACGCGGGCGGGGATCGCGGCGAGCTTAAGCGGGGGGAGCCTGCCGCAGGCGGGGACCCGAACTACCCAGGCTACGAGAGGATAAGCTGGGACGAGGCCCTCGACACCGTGGCGGGGGAGATGATGCGCCTTAAGCGCGAGTTCGGCCCCGGCGCGATACTGGCCGAGCCCAGCTCGCACCATCTGTGGGGCGACGTGGGCTACAGGCTCAGCGCGCTGTACCGCTTCATGAACCTCGCGGGCATAATGTACGCGGACCACAATCCGGACAGCTGGGAGGGCTGGTACTGGGGCGGCATACACTCCTGGGGCTTCACGGGCCTGCTGGGCAACCCCGAGCAGTGGGATCTGCTCGAGGACGCGCTCCAGAACTGCGAGATGATGGTGTTCTGGTCCTCCGACCCCGAGACCAACGGCGGGGTGTACGGCGCGTACGAGAGCCACATACGCCGCAGATGGCTGAAGGAGCTCGGCGTGAAGATGGTCTTCATCGACCCTTACTTCAACCATACGGCCGCGCTGTTCTCCGACAAATGGATATCCCCGCAGGTCGGCACCGACGCCGCGCTGGCGGCGGCCATAGCCTATGTCTGGGTCTCCGAGGGCACATACGACAAGGATTTTGTAAGGGACAAGGTGTTCGGCTTCGAGGAATTCAAGGCCTATCTGCTGGGTGAGAGCGACGGCGTCCCCAAGACGCCCGAATGGGCGGAGGCCGAGTCGAAGGTGCCGGCGCGCGAGATACGCGCCCTGGCCCGCGAGTGGGCGAAGCGCAAGACCATGCTGGCCGCAGGCGGCATGGCGGGCTTCGGCGGGGCCTGCCGCGGCTCTACGGGCATGGAGTGGGCGCGGATGATGATCGCGCTGATCGCGCTCCAGGGCATAGGCAAGCCGGGCGTCAACATGTACAGCACCGCCCAGGGCGCGCCTACGGACTACGATTTCTTCTATCCCGGATACGCGGGCGGCGGCATCTCGGGCGACTGCGACAACACGGCGGCCGGCCTGGAGTTCGTCTACCGCATGTTCGACGGCGTAAACAGCAGCCCCGCGGCCTCAAACCTGAACAACACCGGCGGGGCGCACATACCGCGGCTTAAGATACCGGAGTGCATAACGGACGGCAAATTCGGGCCGTGGAGGGGCAAGGGCTCCGGCCCCGCGTCCGTCGAATACCAGTTCCACGAGTACGTCTATCCCACGCCCGGATACTCCAGCATAAAGATGTACTACAAATACGGCGGCCCGCACATCGGCACGATGGGGGAGACGAACAGGTATGCGAGGATGTACCGCACGAAGAATCTGCCGATGGTCGTCAGCCAGGCCATATGGTTCGAGGGCGAGACGCCGTTCGCCGACATAATACTGCCGGCCTGCACCAATTTCGAGCGCTGGGACATAGGCGAATTCGCGAACTGCGGCGGCTATGTCGCGGGCTCGTTCACCCAGACAAACCACAGGGTCATAACGCTGATAAAGAAATGCATAGAGCCGCTCGGCGAGTCGAAGGCCGACTACGAGATATTTCGCCTGCTGGCGCAGAGGCTGGGCATAGAGGGCCCGTATTCCGAGGGCAAGGACGACCTCGGCTGGGTCAAGCAGTATTTCTACGCCACGGATCTGCCCAAGATAATAAGCTGGGAGGATTTTTTTGAAAAGGGCTACGCCGTAGTGCCCGTGAACAAGGGGCGGAAGAAGGTTCCGGCCATGCGATGGTTCTACGAGGGCCGCGAGATGGACTCCCCCAAGGCGGGCAGGATAAGGCCCTCGGACCAGGTCCAGCTTAAGGGCCTGCAGACGCAGTCGGGAAAGATAGAGCTGGTGGCCAACAGCCTTATGCGCTTCGACCCCGACGACAAGGAGAGGCCGCCGCTCACGCAGTACATCCCCTCGTGGGAGGGGCATCACTCCGAGGGCTTCAAGAAATACCCCTTGGCCGTGCTCTCGCCCCACCCAAGATTCAGCTTCCACACGATGGGCGACGGCAAGGACGCCTTCATGAACGACATCAAGGACCACCGCGCCGAGAAGGACGGGCATTATTACTGGATCGTGCGCATAAACACGCAGGACGCGGCGGAGCGCGGCGTCGGGGAGGGCGATCTTGTCATGGCCTACAACGATCGCGGCGAGGTAGTGCTCAGCGCCCAGGTCACGGAGCGCGTGCCCCCCGGCACCGTCCACTCGTACATGGCGTCCGCGGAATACAAACCTATCGGCAAGCCCGGCGAATCCCCCGATATCGGCGGGTGCATAAACATCCTGAGCCCGGGGCGCTACATGGGCAAAAACGCCTGCGGGATGGCTACGGAGCATTTCCTCGTCGAGCTCGAGAAATGGGAAGGGGGTCAGAGCGCCGCGCGGCGGATGGGCGCGCCCGGAAATGCGCGGCTGTAGCTTTCAGGGCCGCTTTCGTTCTGCGTTTGCTTTGTGCCATGATGTTTTGTAAGGAGGAGGTGATTTGTCTTGGCAGCAGTTATCGCAGTAGCCTATTTTGTGATACTCTCGGTCGCGGTCGGGCTTTACTCCAAGCGTAAGGTCAAGAGCGTAAACGACTTCACAAAATCAAGCCAGGGCCTTAGCTGGATACTGGTCGTGTTCGCCTTTACCCTGGTGCCGCTGGGCGCGGGGCATACCCTTTCCCTGTGGGAAAGCGCGCCGCAGCTCGGCGCCTCCATAATGTGGTGGGGCATAATCACAGGCGGCATCTTCCTGCCGCTGATGATGCTCTGGTTCGGGCCGTGGGTGCGCCAGACGGGGCTGAACACGGTCCCTGAAATCCTTGAAAGGATGTTCGGCAGGGCGTTCGGGCGCATGTGGTCCGGCCTCAACCTGGGGCAGTTCACAGGCATAGGCGCGGCGGAGACCCTAGCCACCGCCACCGCGATATACGGGCTTAGCAATGGCAGCGTGTCGTTCACGGCATGCATCGCGATAGCCCTCGTACTCATTTTTCTTTATGTATACTTCGGCGGCATACTGCAGGCCGCCATACTGAACGTCGTGAACGCCGTAGTGATGATAGCCGGCTCCTACCTCGGCCTGTTCATGCTGACCGGATGGCTGCTGGCGAACGTCAACGGCTGGGAGGGCGTCAAGGCGCTGTACCTGGAGAACGGTACTTTCGAGATGCTGCGCAGCTTCAGCATAGGCAACCAGACGATGTGGTTCAACATCATAATACCCGTCACGGTGCTTCACTGCGCGGCCTGCGCCGTATCCCAGAACATGAACGCGCCTTTCTTCGCCGCGAAATCCGAGGCGGACTGCCGGAAGGGCATCTTTATCGGCATATTCTTCAACTGCATGGCCTCGGTCCCCTGGGTCGTAATGGCCCTGATCGCCTGCGTGGTCCCGTCCATCTACGAGCCCCTCGGCGGCGACGCCGCGAAGCTGGGCCCGATAAAGCTCGCGCTGGAGGCCCTGCCGACGCCCATAGTCGGCGTCATGATGATCAGCCTGCTGTGCGCGACCCTTTCGACGGGCGGCGCGACGGTCATGGCGAACGCGAACCTGCTGACCAACGACATAATGAAAAACGCGCTGAATCCCGGAATGTCGGACGAGAGAAAGATGCGGCTGATGAAGATCAACGTCATAATATGCACGCTGCTGTTTGCGGTGCCGGCCTTCCTCAACGCGGTCATATTCCCGGTTTTCCTCTGGTGCTTCTCGTTCGGCATACCCGTTTTCGTCGTCTATTTCCTCGGGCTGAAGTTCAAGATCAGCAAACAGGCCGCCTGGATAACGATCATTGTGGCCTATATAGTCAATTTCTGGTGGACCTTTGCGACCCCGTCCTGGGCGCAGGGGCCGTGGTCGCTCAACATGTACCCCGTTACCGTGGTGTCTATCGTGCTGGGGGTCGTGCTGACGGCGATACTGCCCGGCGAGCCTGGGTTCCTGCGGCACAGCACCATGGAGGAACTCGGCAAGAAGGGCGCCTGATCCGCCTCTGAAAGGACGCGGGGAAGCTATTCTGAAAGGAGGGAAGGACATGGGTTGGCTACTGGAGCTGATCGCCACTCAGCTTATATTCGCATATGTCATCGGCGCCATACTGTTCGTCATATGGAAGGTCGCAAACCCCGGCAAGAAGTGGTAGGGGCGGCGGCCAGGCGGATTTGCGCGGAGACCCAAACCGAAACCGCACAGGAGGTGTTTTGAATGGATCCAGCGATTGCCCAGGTGCTCGTCGCCGTCTACCTGACGGCTGTGATGGCGGTGATGGTCGCCATCGGCATGATCGGCGGCCACGCGAGGGAGAAAAAGGCCGCTGAGGCGAAGAAGGCCGCAAAGTAGAGGCCGCCGCTTTAGGCGCCCGGCTGCGGCAGGGATAGCAGGCACGACAGACGCGGGGGCGGCAGCATTGCCGCCCCTGTATTTAGGAACTGTCGAAAAATAATCTGCACATTTGGCTTGCCCTTTCGCGCCCCGGCTGCGTTGCCGGAACCCTTGAATACTACAAGTATTCGCGGAACCCGGCGCCTTGCCGGGACACAAAA
>JAISXZ010000195.1 GCA_031270275.1 Eubacteriales Family XIII. Incertae Sedis bacterium
ATAGCGGGGCTATGGCGACCGACGACAACAACGCCGCAGGAAATCCACACAAGCCATTTGCCTAAAGGTGAATGAGACACTACACTAGCAAAGATCCGCGGCCCCTGGCCGGGCCCGCAACGGGGTCAGGCGGAATCGGGGGAAGGCCCCGTTTCCGGCCAGGCGCGGCGTAGCGTCATATATGTGTCATGACATATGTCAAGTATACCGCGCGGCCCAGGGGATGTCAAGCGCCTATTGGGCCGCAGCAGGCCGGGCGCCGCAGGCCGGGCGGGCGCTTTCGGGCAGGCGTCAAAAAATAGATTTATCGCTTGAATATGCGTCTGGAATATGCTAGAATGGATATAAGTTCCGGTGTAGCGACTGATGGGCGGTGATTGCGCAAGATGATAAACGCAGACTATAGCGCCATAAGCAGCCTGTACTCGCTGTACGGCAGCGGGCAGACGGGGTCCCTGTTCGGCGGAAGCTCCGCGGCCGGAAAGCTCGGCGTGGCCTCGCAGGACGCCGCCTCGTCGATACGCTCGATACTGAACAGCAGCGGCCTGGGCTCCATCGTCGGGGGCTATCCGTCCTCGTCGGGCGGCTCCATCTTCGACATATTCACGCAGGACGACGGCTCAAACCCCCTGTTCTATCTGCAGGGCATAAAGTCCGGCGCCAAAAACCTCAAAAACGCCCTGAACAGCATAGCGGCGGGCGGCATCGCCACAAAGAGGACGCCCCTGTCGTCGGACGGCGAAAAGCTGGCCGTCAGCGTCGAGGCCGGCGGCCTGAAGGGCTTCAAGGGCGCCAGCGTCAAGATAGACCAGGTGGCGACGGGGCAGGCGAACAAGGGCGCCGCCCTGGATTCGCGCGGCCTGTTCGGCGGGGGCAGCGGCCTTAGGCAGTTCGAGATAACGACGGCGGCAGGCAAAAGCGAGCGGTATTCCGTGTTTGTCGGCGCCGGCGACTCCAACCAGAGCGTGCTCACGAAGATGGCCGACGCCGTCAACAGGGGGAAGGGCGGCTTCACGGCGAGCGTAACTGCGGACGGCGAGTCGGGCACGAGCTCGCTGACGATACAGTCGAAGGGGACCGGGGATCTGGACGGCAACCGCTTCTCCGTAAGCGACCTGGACGGCGATCTGGTCTCCAGGACAGGCGCGGGCTCCGTGGCGCAGGAAGCGCAGGATGCCATATACAGCATAGACGGCGGCGCGAAGATCGCCTCGTCCAGCAATTCCATCGACCTTGGCGGGGGCGTCAGGGCCACCCTGCTGGAAGCCTCGGACGAGAGCATAGAGGTGTCCGTGGGAACCGACGCGGGGGCCGCCTCCGAGGCGGTCAACGGGCTTGTGGACAGCGTCAACGCGCTGCTCTCGACCATATACGAAAACATAGGCAGCGGCTCCGAAAGGCTGTTCGACGACATAGTGGGCGCGGTCAGGACCTACGCCCCGGCCTTGGGGCGCATCGGCGTCAGCATGGGCTCGGACGGGTATCTGGCGGTGGACGAGGATCAGCTCGGCAAGGCGGCCGAGAACGGCGAGCTCGACAGCTTCTTCAACAGGACTTCGTCATCCAGCTACGGGTTTGCCAGCAGGCTCTCAAAGATAGCGGGCAATATCCAGACAAACCCGTCGCATTACACGAATCTGGGCGCGGACGCCGTGAACAACACCGGCTATTTCGACTACCAGAGCTACAGCCAGTACGCGAATATCGGCCTGCTGCTGAACTATTTCGTTTGACGACAGGGCATCGGCGCATGAAGCAGGAAAGCCGGGCAGTATGCGGCTTTCTGTTTTTTGCCCGGCATACGGCACTATAGGGAGGCAGAGTTAATGGGCAGAGGCGGCATGGGAGGCGGCGGAGGCGGCGGTTTTGGCGGCGGGTTCGGGGGCCGCAGCTTCGGCAGCCATAGCTTTGGCGGCAGATCGGGTTCCGGGGGCAGAGGCGGCGGCTCCGGCATGGGAGGCGGCTTTGGCAGGGGCGGCGGCGGGCTTTTCGGTTCCGGCGCCGGGCGGCAGACGCGGAGCACGTACATCGGCCCCATCTTCATGTCGGGCGGCGGCGGAGGCAACAGGGCGGGAGGCCCTGCCGGGGGCGGACGCAGGCCGTCCTGCCTGCTCACGCTGCTTGTGGCAGCCGTCATCGTCATCGCGCTGCTCATCATGCTCAACTACCAGGGCGACTCCGTTACGCGCTCGTCCTATCAGAGGGAACCGCTTCCCGCCGGCATTGCCAAGGAGACCGAGTACATACGCGACGACCCGAACTGGCTGGACAACGCGAATCTCGTCAGGTCCGGCATGAGGGCCTTCTTCAAGGAGACCGGCGTACAGCCCTATCTGTGGATAGCGGAGGAGATAAACGGCTCGAAGGACGCGTCATGGGCGGAGATAGAGGCCGCCATGGAGGAGCTTTACCAAAGCGAGTTCTCCGACGAGGGCCACCTGATAGTGCTGTTCTACGAACCGTATGAAGGCAGATACAAGACGGCGTATCTCGCCGGCTCGGCCGCGAGGGCGGTCATAGACGACGAGGCGGCGCAGATCATCCTTGACTATCTCGACGAATACTACTACAGCGACTACGGCGACAACCAGTACTTCGCCGCGGTGTTCGAGAAATCGGCCGCGCGGATAATGCATGTGCAGAAGGACATGAGGATAGTGCTGGCGTTCGTGGCGGCGGGCCTGATCCTGCTGTTCATAGCCTACAGGATAGTGACGATGCTGCTAAAGCAGAGGAACATAAAGCGCCAGCAGGACATCGACATACTGAATGCCGACGTCGACGGGTTCGACGACGACGAGGCGTCGCGCCTTGCGAAAAAATACAAGGACGACGAGTGAGCGCCAACGCGCAATGGAGGATGCCATGAGTATTTTGGAAAGATTCAGCACCATAATGAAGTCCAACATCAACGCCCTGCTCGACAAGTGCGAGGATCCCGCCAAGATGATAGACCAGTACCTGATCGATCTGAAGGAGAGCCTTGCCGAGGTCAGGCGGGAGACGGCCGGCGTCATGGCGATAGAAAAGCAGTGCCTGAGGCAGCACGAGGAAAACGAGGAGGGCATAGCGAAGTTCCAGGGCCTTGCCAAGAAGGCCGCCGACGCGGGCAACGACGACGACGCGCGGACCTTCATCAAGAAGTACAAGGAGCTGGAGTCCAAGCGGGAGGCCCTTGTCGGCAACAAGGACACCGCGGCCGCGAACGCGGCCCATATGAGGCAGATGCACGACAAGCTCGTGGAGGACATCCAGACCCTCGAAGGGCGCAAGGCGCAGATAAAGTCCACCGTCGCGATAGCGAAGACGACGGAGAAGCTGAACAAGATAGGCGATCCCACGGGCAAGGCCTCGGCCATCGGGGGCAGGTTCAACGACATGGAGGAGAAGGCCAACAGGATGCTGGACGAGGCCCAGGCCAGGACGGAGCTGAACGCGCCGCCAGAAAATTCGGCGGACTCCCTCGCGAAAAAGTATTCCGGCGCCAGCGACTCGGAGATCGAGGACGAGCTCGGCAGGCTCAAAGGGCTCAAAGGGCTCTAGAAATCAATTGACAAAGGGACGCGCATATGTTATGATTTACAACTGTGAGCCGCTCAGAACGGGTTTTTGCAGGCGCAAAACCGTGCGCCGCCCGCATGGCGAGGCTGGACAGAGGAGGTAATCGGACGATGTACGCTGTGATTAAGACCGGAGGGAAGCAGTACCGAATAGGGGAGGGCTCCGTGCTTGCCTTCGAGAAGCTGAAGGCCGAGCCGGGCCAGAAGGTCGAATTCGACGAGGTGCTGCTCTTTAGCGGCGACGGGGACGAGATGCGCGTCGGCACCCCGTATCTGGACTCCGTAAGGGTCTCCGGCACCGTGCTGGAGCACGGCAAGGGCAAAAAGGTGATAATCTTCAAGTACAAGGCGAAGAAGGATTATCGCAAGAAGCAGGGCCACAGACAGCCCTACACCCTTGTCGAGATGGATGCCATAACGGTAGACGGCAGGGAAATATCCTTGAAAAAAGAGGCGGACGCCCCGGACGAGGCGGCTGGCGCCGATGTAGGCGACGCCGCGCCCGAGGCTGCGGTCGCAGCGGCCGCAGCGGCTGCCGGCCTGGAGGCCGCAGGCGTGGATGCCGGCCCGGAGGCCGCGACGGCAAAGGACGCCGGGGCCAAGGCCGTAAAAGCCGCGCCGAAGAAGGCTGCGGCAAAGCCCAAGGCCGACAAGGCCGATAAGGCCGAAGGCGCCGAAGCCGCAAAGAGCCCCGCGCCGAGGAAGGCCGCGGCGAAGCCCAAGGCCGACAAGGCCGAAGGCGGCGAGGCCGCAAAGAGCCCCGCGCCCAAGAGGGCTGCGGCCAAGACGGCCGACAGTGAAGGCGGGGACGCCGTGCCGGCCCGGGAAGCCGCGCCTGAAGCGGCGGCGCCGGAAGGGCAGGAGTAGCCGTCGGGCCCGCGCAGCGGCGTGGCGCGACAGATAGTCATATGTGGCATTTGCGGCGTTACTACTCACCTACTTAAATCGAAACTACGCACACGCCGCGGCAGTTTTGTCCAGATCGGGTTCTGGGGGCGATTTTGGCTCCCGGAGCGTACTGCTTGGTACGTGAGGAAGACAATAATCGCAACCAGGTTCCGAGATGGGCAAAAATGGCGTGGCGGGT
>JAISXZ010000011.1 GCA_031270275.1 Eubacteriales Family XIII. Incertae Sedis bacterium
CTTTTGCGCCCCGGCTGCGTTGCCGGAACCCTTGAATACTACAAGTATTCGCGGAACCCGGCGCCTTGCCGGGACACAAAATTGCTGCGCCGACTGCACACTTTATTTTTTAACAGTTCTTTAAGCGCGAATGTGACAGCTATAGCGTGGGGCCGGCGGCCTGGCGGTCGCCTGCGGCGGGGCATTGCGGATGGCAGACAGGCAAACAGGGGGAGGGAAGATGTTTCACATGACGATGAAGGGCATCGTCGGGGGAAGGCCCCGGCAGATTTTTTTTGGCAGGCCTTTGGCCCTGCTGCTGGCGGCGGCCATGGTCCTGGCGCTTGCGCCGGCGCCGGCGGGCGCCTACGCCGCGCCGACGGGCGGCTATGGGCCGAACGGGAAGTTCCTCGCGCCCATTTCGGAAGACCCGCCCGCGGGCGCGACGCCGATCCGCACCCGCGAGGAGCTGCGCGGGATGGGGAATGAATACAAGGCGTATTACCTGGCCAACGACATAGACCTCGCGGGGGAGAACTGGATCCCCATCGCGGCGGGCTACACGCTCGGCTTTTCCGGCAGCCTGGACGGGCGGGGCCACGTCATAAGGAACATGACCATCACCGGCGACGTCGCGAGCGCCGGCCTGTTCGCGGCCATCGGCGACGGGACCTACGGCCACATAAAGAACCTCGGCTTGGAAAATGTCAGGATCGACATAACGACGAGCGCGTCCTCAGTATATGTCGGCGGCATAACGGGCTCCTTCATACACGGGACCCAGTACAGCCCGGCGACGGTCCTGAGCAACTGCTACGTCACCGGCAGCATTTCGGTCGCGCCCGCCGCCGGGGAGCACAGCCTGGCGGGCGGCGTCCATGCCGGGGGCCTGACGGGCGACAGCAGCGGCGACATAGAGGACTGCTACAACGAGAGCGGGATATCCGTGACCACCCGGGGCTACGCCTCCGCAGGTGGGGTCGCGGGCGAGGCCAAGGGCATAAGCGGCTGCGCCAACAGAGGCGACGTGTCCATCGCGGTCGCGCCGGACGCGCCCGTCAAATTCTATCACCTCAGCGCCGGCGGCATGGCTGGCACGGGCGACAGCTTCGCGGACTGCCTCAACGAGGGCGCGGTCTCGGTGACGGGGCCGGGCTCCGCCACGGGCTTTGCGGGCGGGATCGCGGGCAACTCCGACGCCGCCTTCCTGCGCTGCGGCAACTACGGCGCCGTCACGGCCGACAGCCCGGACGAAGCCCCTCTCGCCTACGCGGGCGGCATGGTGGGCTATACGGAAGGGACCCCGACGATAGCGGAATCCCTGAACAAGGGGGCCGTGAGCGGCAAGTCGCGGGCGGGCGGCCTCGCGGCCGCGGACGCCAACGTGGAAAATTCCTATAGCAGCGGCAGCGTCTCGGGCGGGCTGGCAGGGGGGATCATCGGGACCATAAACCCCTATGCGGCATCGAGGGGCGCGATAAACGCCTATATCAGCGGCAACGTGACGGGCGTGACGTCGGCGGGCGGCATCGTCGGCGGGCTTTCGGCGCGGGACCCCGATGTGCGCATATCCGCCGTCTCGGGCTGCGCTGTGCTCGCCGGGAGCATAGGGGCGACGGGCGCGGGGGGCGCGGCCCTGCTCGTGGGCGGCGACACCGAGTCGGGCGAGGGCGTCCTCCCCAGGTTCGGCAACTACGCCCTTTCGGGCATAGGCGGCAGCGCGTACAACGACGCGTACGGGAATGTTTCGGGGGAGGACGCGCTGACGCAGGCTTTTTACGAGGATACGCTGGGCTGGGACTTCGGCACCGTCTGGAAGATGCCGGCAGGCGGCGGCTACCCGCTGCTCTGGTGGGAGCCGGACGACGGGGCGGCGCCCGAGCAGAAGCATGTAAGGGTGCTGGGGGCCCAGAGCGGCCCGCTGGCGCCGGGCGCGACGGACAGCGTGAGCTATGCCGTGGAATCGAAGGGCGTCCCGCAGTACGGCAGCCCCAACAGGCTTGAGCTGACGGGCACCCTCGACGGCCAGCTCCAAGGGCTGCGCTGGGGCGCCGGGGAGAGCAAGGACATAACCTCGATCAGGGGCTGGCTGACCATAAACGCGGACGGCTCGGGCATACTGGAGATCGAGCTGACCGACGGCGCTATAGCGCCGGGAACCTACCGCCTGAAGATCGCCGTCCCCGACGGGGATGGGCAGAATCCGCTTCCCGACGTGATCTCCAACGACTTCACGCTCGTGATCGCGGGCAGCCCTGTCATCGATCTGTCCGACAGCGGCGTGCAGGACGGCGACAGCGGCATGGGCTGGACGTACAGCGGGGGCAGCTACCGCCTGGAGGACGGGGCGGACGTCACCGTCGTAGGCAGCGGCGGGGCATCCATACGGGCCGAGGGCCTGTCCTCCGCAACGGTCACGCTCAGAGGCGCGACAAACGAATGCGCCGCCGCGGCGCCTCTGTATGTCGGCGGCTCGTCGGCGCTGACGCTGAATCTTGTCGGCGACAGCGTTTTAGCCTGCACCGGCGCCCACCCCGCCATAGCCATTGACGGCGCGGCCCGGCTTGCGATACGCGGCCCCGGCTCCATCGCGGCCGCAGACGGTCCCGGCAGCGCGGGCATAGGCGGCGGCGAGATGCTGATCGCGAGCGGCGCCTCGCTGACGGTCCCCTCGGGCGCGGGGCTTGCGATCCCCGCAGGGAGGATCGTGAGGGTTTTTGACGGGGGCAGGCTCGTCGTGGACGGCACGATCAGCAACCAAGGCACGGTGATCCCCGGCGACGGCGGCACGATAGCCATAAACGGCTCGCGGCAGGGCGGCCTGATAGAGGGCGCGGACGCAGGGCAGCCCGCCAAGAGCGGCTCGGCTTCGGCCAGCAGCGTCGAGGTCGGCGCCGTGTCCCTGAAGGCGGACACCGGCCAGGGCGTCCAGTATGCCCTAAGCCTGTCGGGCAGCGCGGCCCCCGGCAGCCTGGCGTGGGGCGACTCCAGGGTGTTCAGCGGGCTTTCGGCCGATACCGACTACTATGTATACGCGCGCTCCAAGGCCGACTCCGACTTCAAGGCGGGCGCCGCGAGCGTCAGCCCTGCAGTGCGCACAGGCAGCAGCGGCGGCGGCACCGCCAATCCCCCGTCAGGCGGGGGCGGCGGCAACAGCGGTGGCGGCGGCGGTGGCGGCGGTGGCGCCGGATCGACCACTGCCGCGCCGACGGTCTCGGCGGGCGGCGGGGACGTGTCGCTGGCCTCCAGCCTGAAAAACGGCGAGCTGACGCTCAGCATACCGGCCGGCAAGGCGGACGAGATCATCGAGGGCTCCGACGGCCTGGCGAGCATAGACGCCTCAGGCGTGGAGGGGGCGGTCGCCGCGACTTTGCCCAAGGACGCGCTGGGCGACTTCGCGGAGGCGGGTTTGGCGGTGGAGATATCGCTGCCCCAAGGCTCCGTGACGCTTGACGCCGAGGCTGCGGGATCGGCGGCGGCGCAGGCGGGCGGCAGCGCCGTGTCCGTGCGGATCGAGCCCGTGGCGGCCTCGTCCCTGAACGAGCGGCAGAGGCAGGCCGCCGGGGACGCGCCCGTGTACGACGTGTCCCTGACGAGCGGCGGCGGATACATAACGGACTTCGGCGGCGGCCGCGTCACGATAGCCCTGCCCTATACGCTGAAGCCCGGCGAAAAAGCGTCCGGCGTCGTGATATGGCACCTCGACAGCCAGGGCAACATACAGCGGATGGACGCCATGTACGACGTCCGCACCAAGACCGCGATATTCACCACGGACCACCTTTCGCTGTACGTTGTGGCCTACGACGAGGCTGCGGCGGCCTGGTCCAACCCCTTCGGCGACGTCGGGGAGGGCGACTGGTTCTTCGGCGACGTGGAGTACGTGAGCGCGAAAGGGCTGTTCCAGGGGACGGGCGAAACGCGGTTCAGCCCGGATCTGCCCATGACGAGGGGCATGCTCGTCACCGTCCTCGGCAGGCTGCATGGGGTGGACGCAGAGGCCTACGCGGACAGCGGTTTCGGCGACGTCGCGCAGGGGCGGTACTACGCGGCCTACATCGCCTGGGCGAGGGAGAGCGGCATAGTCGCGGGCGTGAGCGACAGCGTCTTCGCGCCGGACGCCGGGATAACGCGGCAGGAGCTCGCCGCGATAACGGCGCGCTACGCCGAGTTCTCCGGCCGAAGCTTCCCCGTGACCCTGCAGTACTCGGCCTTCACGGACGACGCGGACATCTCCGCCTACGCCAGGCCCGCCGTTCAGGCGCTTTTCAGCGGCGGCATAATTGGCGGCAGGCCGGACGGCGCCTTCGATCCCAGGGGCGGCGCGACGCGGGCCGAGGTGGCGGCCGTGCTGCATAGGTTCGACGGGAAGGCCATAGCCGGCGATCTGTAACGGAGATTTTGCCATGGAAGCCAAGGCGGGCGCCCTGCTCACGGATTTCTACGAGCTCACTATGGCGAACGGGTATTTTGAGAGCGGGCTATCGGAGAGCATCGCCTATTTCGACCTCTTTTTCAGGAACATTCCGGACGGGGGCGGCTTCGCGATAGCCGCGGGGCTCGAACAGGTCATCGACTACCTGAAAAACCTGCGCTTCACGGCGGGCGACATAGCCTATCTGAGGGGCAAGGGCATATTCCGGGAGCCCTTCCTGGAATATCTGCGGGATTTCAGCTTCGCCTGCGACATGTGGGCCGTGCCGGAGGGGACGCCCATATTTCCGGGCGAGCCCGTCCTGACAGTCAGGGGGCCGATAGCGCAGGCGCAGTTCATCGAGACCATGCTGCTGCTCACGATAAACCACCAGAGCCTGATCGCGACCAAGGCGAACCGCATAGTGCGGGCGGCCGCAGGGCGCAGGGTCATGGAGTTCGGGACGCGCAGGGCGCATGGGGCCTCGGCCGCCGTCTACGGCGCCAGGGCCGCGTACATCGGCGGCTGCGTCGGCACCTCCTGCGCGATGACGGAACGCGATCACGGCATAGCGGCCATGGGGACCATGGCGCACAGCTGGGTGCAGACCTTCCCCAGCGAGTACGAGGCCTTCCGGCGCTACGCGGAGATGTACCCCGACAGCTGCGTGCTGCTGGTGGACACCTACAACGTCGTCAAGACGGGCATACCGAACGCCATACGCGTGTTCAAGGAGCTGCGGCCTCGGAATATGGGCATACGCATAGACAGCGGCGACGTGACCTATCTGTCGAAGAAGGCGCGCGCGATGCTGGACGGCGCGGGGCTTTCCGACTGCTCGATAATCATATCCAACTCCCTCGACGAGTACATCATCAGGGACGTCATACTGCAGGGGGCGCAGGCGGACGCGTTCGGCGTCGGCGAGAGGCTCATCACCTCCAAGTCGGATCCCGTGTTTGGCGGGGTCTACAAGCTCGCCGCCATGGAGCATGACGGCAATATCGTCCCCAAGATGAAGATAAGCGAGAATGTGGAGAAGATCACGAATCCCGGCTTCAAAAAGGTCTACCGCCTCTACAGCAAGAAGAACGGCAAGGCGATGGCCGACGTGATAGCCCTGGAGCATGAAAGCATCCCCGATGACGGCAGCTTCGAGATATTCGACCCGGCCTTTACGTGGAAGAGGAAAAGGCTGACGGACTTCCGCGCCAAGGACCTGATGGCGCGGATCTTCGACAAGGGCCGCTGCGTATACGAGTCGCCCGACATAGACGCGATACAGGCTTATTGCAGGGAGGGGGTCGAATCGCTGTGGGAGGAATCCCTGCGCTTCGAGAACCCGCCCGTGTACTACGTGGATCTGTCGGCGGAGCTGTGGGCGCTGAGGACCAGGCTTATACATGAGTACCAGAAGGATTTCGAGTAGTCAAGGCCGCTGCCCGGCGTTTGGCCTGGGCGCCCCGCGCCTCGGATTGGACAGGCCCGTCTGGGACAGGCGCGTGAAGCGGGCGGGCGGCGGAATCAACGAACGGAAGGGGGACGATTATGAGCTACGATTTCCCGATCACCAGGACGCACTCCCCAAAACAGAAGCCCGACCCGGACTGCCTCGATTTCGGGACCGTCTTTACCGACTACATGTTCATGATGGACTATGACGAGGCGGCGGGCTGGTACGACGGCAGGATAGTGCCATACGACACCATTCACCTCGATCCGGCGGCGGCCGTGCTGCACTACGGGCAGGAGATGTTCGAGGGCCTGAAGGCCTATCGGACAAAGAGCGGCGCCCTGCAGCTTTTCAGGCCGGACATGAACGCCAAGAGGACGAACGCGACCAACGAAAGGATGTGCATACCCAGGATGGACGAAGGGCTGTTCGTCGAGGCGATCAAGGCCCTCGTGCGGCTCGAGAGCGCCTGGGTGCCCGAGAAGGAAGGCACGTCGCTGTATATACGCCCCTTCATATTCGCGACGGAGCCCTTTCTGGGCGTCAGGCCGGCGAAGCGCTTCATGTTCATGATAATACTGAGCCCGGTGGGCCCCTATTACAAGTGCGGGCTCGCCCCCACCAGGATATTCGTCGAGGACGGGCGGGCGCGCGCCGTGGCGGGCGGCACGGGCGCGGCCAAGGTCGGGGGGAACTACGCCGCCGGGCTGCTTTCCCAGGAGGAGGCGCATTCCCTCGGCTGCTCGCAGGTGCTCTGGCTCGACGGGGCGGAGCGAAAATACGCGGAGGAGATAGGCACGTCCAACGCGTTTTTCGTGATAGGCGGCGAGGCGTTCACGGCGCCGCTGGCGGGGAGCATACTGCCGGGCGTCACAAGGGACTCCGTGATAAGGCTGCTCAGGGACTGGGGCGTCACGGTGCGGGAGGAAAGGCTGGCCATCGAGGACGTGTTCAGGGCGAACGAGGACGGCAGGCTGTCGGAGGTGTTCGCCACCGGCACGGCCACGGTCATATCGCCCATCGGAAACATGCTCTGGAAGGGCCGGGAGGCAAGCGTGAACAGCTGCGAGATAGGGGAGCTCTCGCAGAGGCTCTACGACGCCATAACGGGCATACAGACGGGCGCGCTGGAGGATACGTACGGCTGGACCGTGCCTATCTAGTGTAGTGTCTCATTCACCTTTAGGCAAATGGCTTGTGTGGATTTCCTGCGGCGTTGTTGTCGTCGGTCGCCATAGCCGCGCTATGGCTCCCTCCTCCGCCTAGCCGCAGAAAACCCATCCTGCGCCATTTATACAAAAATGAATGAGACACTACACTAGTGTCCTGAGGGGTACGACTGGGGGGATTGGGACTTGACTGGGGCGGAAGCCATACTGAAAAGCCTTGAAAACGAAGGCGTTGAATACATATTCGGCTATCCGGGCGCGACAATCGCGCCCTTCTACGACAGGCTGGCGGGATCGCGCATAAGGCACGTGCTGGTCAGGCACGAGCAGCACGCGGGCCACGCGGCCAGCGGCTACGCGCGCGTGTCCGGCAGGCCGGGCGTCTGCGCCGCTACCTCGGGGCCGGGCGCGACCAACCTGATAACCGCGCTGGGGACGGCCTATATGGACAGCGTTCCCATGGTGGCGATCACGGGCCAGGTGGACAGCGGGCTTCTCGGCAGGGACGTGTTCCAGGAGGCCGACATAACCGGCGCCGCGGCCCCCTTCACGAAATACGGCTACCTCGTCAAGAACGCCTCGGATATCCCGCGCGTCATAAAGGAAGCCTTCCACATCGCGGGCAGCGGGAGGCCGGGGCCGGTGCTGATAGACATACCCGTCGACGCGCAGCAGCGGAAGGGGGATTTCGTCTTTCCCGAAAGCGTGTCCATCCGGGGCTACAAACCCACCGTAAGCGGCCACATGGGGCAGATAAAGCGCGTGGCGCGGGCGCTGGGCCAGGCGGAGCGGCCTGTGATATGCGCCGGCGGGGGGATATTCGCCAGCGGCGCGGGCGGCGTCCTGCGCAGCTTCGCCGAAGGCCTAAACATCCCCGTGGTGTCCACGATGATGGGCATAGGCGCCCTGCCTACCGCCCATCCCCTGTACATGGGCATGGTGGGCATGCACGGCAGGAACGTCGCAAACATGGCCGTGGAGCGGTCGGACGTGCTGCTTTTGGCGGGCGCGCGCGTGTCGGACAGGGCCGTCCTGCTGCCCGCCAACGTTTCGAAGGCCACGAAGATCATACACATCGACATAGACCCGGCCGAGATAGGGAAGAACCTGACGACCTTCATACCCGTCGTCGCCGACATCGGCACGGCGCTGGCGCAGATACTGGAGTGCGGCCCGGCCCGCCGGGGCGGGGGCTGGCCGGCGGAGCTGGCCGGCATGAGGGCGAAGCCCTCGCCGGGACGCGCGGCGGGAGGGCTTGTGGACCCGAGGGCCTTTGTGGGCCTTTTGACTAGGGCCCTGCCCGACGACTACATATACGCCGCGGACGTCGGCCAGAACCAGCTCTGGTCGGCCGGCAGCTGCGACATCAGGGATGGGGGGCGCTTCCTCACGACGGGCGGCATGGGGACCATGGGCTATTCCATAGGCGCGGCCATCGGCGCCAAGCTGGCCGCGCCGGAGAGGGCCTGCGTCGCCGTCTGCGGGGACGGCGCGTTCCAGATGTCCATGATGGAGCTGGGGACGATATGCCAGCACGGCATAGACGTCAAGCTCGTCGTGATGGCGAACGGCAGGCTCGGCCTTGTGCGCGAGATACAGACCAGGCAGTTCAGGGACAACCAGTTCGCGGTGGATCTGTCGGGAAGCCCCGATCCGGTGAAAATCGCGTCCGCATACGGCATTCCGGGCCGGACGGTCAGCGGCATGGACGAGGCGGCCGAGGCCATAGGCGAGCTCGTCGCGTCGAAGGGCCCCCGCCTGCTGGCCTGCGCCGTCGATCCCTCGGAGATGTCGGGCTGACGCTGGGCGGCCTCGGCTCCGGACAGGCGAGCGGCGACGGGGGCGCGCGCGCCGATCAGCGTTTTCTTAGGAGCTGTGCGGAAATAAAGTTTGC